>JADFXK010000122.1 GCA_015233625.1 Deltaproteobacteria bacterium
CCCTGGCCCCTTACCTGTGCCCTTGCCGATGGACCCTGAGGCATTTTGGGGTCCGCCCATTTCTCCGGCCGATCTGGTTACCGGAGAAGCGATCATCCCGGCCGTCCATGCTGCCTTGCCCAAGCGGCTCGGGGGATTTCCTTTCTGGCGCGGCCAGGTCAATTTTTTCGAGGCCTTAGAAGAGATGTATCGGCAAGCCTCCCCGGCCGGCCTGGAAATTTTTCTATGCACGCGTAAATCTGCATATGATAAGTGATATTGTTAACATAGAACTGAAGGGGATGTTTATTCTATCCCAAGGTTCGATCTTGATAAGACTGATGAGAAGAATTCGCTGAAGAGCTGAGAGGTTTCCATGAACAGTTTCGGGAGTGCTTCTCCCGCATCGAGCCCAGTGAAAGTCTCTACTTGGCTATTGTTGCCCAACCCCTCGAAAAGGTAAAGATTCGTTTTCAGCTATCGAGCAAGGTGTCTTCAGTTTGGGGTAGTAAGCCCAAACCGGCGGAATTTGCCCAATAGGGATCAGCTCACGAAGAATCACAGTATGTTATGCTTCTTTATCCAATTATGAAGATTGGCCTCAGTGGTGCCGTAGCGGTTTGCGATGAATTTTTTGGTCGATCCATTAGAAAGGAGAGCCACAATTTCAGTGTGATACTGGTCTAGCTTGCTCTTTCCCGGGCCTTTGGGCCTGCCCAGTATCATCCCGGCAGCTTTTTTGACCCGCAACGCTTCTTTTGTTCGTTGGGAAATGAGGTCTCTTTCAATCTCTGCCGCCATGGAAAAGGCCATGGCGATGATCTTGCTTTGAATGCTGTTGCCGAGTTGCCAGTCGCCTTTAACGGCATAGATGTTGATTCCCTTCTGGGAGGCAATGGAAAGGATTTCCATGCATTCCAGCATACTTCGCCCCAGCCGGGAGAGTTCACTGACGACAAGATTATCTCCGGCTTGAAGTTCCTCCATAATATCGGCGATCTTTCGGTTTCTCCAAGAGACCTTCCCTGAAACCCGTTCTTCAACAAAGTGAATCTTTCCCAACTCCTTGGTGTTCCCCAGCTTTAGAATATCTGCTTTGTTTTTCTCTATATCTTGGTCTACGGTGGACACCCGAAGGTAGCCGATAGTTTTATGAGAATTTGGGTTCATCTGCTCGCTTTTGGTTAAAATTTAAAGAAAACATAAAATCACGACTTATTATATACCCAAAGACATCTTAATATCAATGCTTTTTGTTTAAGATTTGATGAAGTATAAACGTTCGTTTTTACTATACACTGGTCGTTTGAACCAACCGCTTCGCAAAGATCACTTTATGACTCGTCAAATGCACATTCTTCCACAAAACGACACGCTAAATGAAATACTCACGCCATCAAGCTAAAAAGCCCAACAAAAATAACGCCTTATTTCGAATGAAAAATGACACTTACCGCCGTCCTGGATCAGGCGATCCATGAGTGATGAAGGGGAGGTAAGGTGCGTATGACGTCAAGATATGTTCCTTGTTTTTATTGACATTTTCCTTGCGATATAATATGGTTGATACCGATTGATACCGATCTATGAATCACCTATCTTATCTTCTTACAGCCCATAAGAAGCACAATATAGTGTAACCCAACCAACTCTTCTCAATAGCGATGTGAAGATTAGGAGGTGTCCGTTGCAGTTGGCCCCATCTGCTAACAAACTAAAATCGTTTTTTTTACACTCAGCAACACAAGACAATTATGGAAGACTTGGGAATCAAACTCAATCCGTTGACGAAACTGGAAATTTACAAAGCATGCAAAGATACTGTTTTTGCTCAAATGGATGGAAATATTATTACTCCGGAAAGAGCTGATGAAATACTTGGCTATGTGAAAGAGCAAGTTGCAAAAATAGAAAGTCCGGAACAAGCAAAAGACTTCTATATTTATATTGCAAATAAATTTGGAGAACTGAAAGGAGTGGAAATAAAGTTTAATATGGAAGAGGAGGAGAAAATAGATATAGTGATAAGTAGAATCATTGATGAGTTTATTGGAGAAGGAAACATTGATTTAGCCGGTGAAATCATGGAACAGTTAAATAAATCAAATAATGAAATAATAATTGAAAAGCTGAAAACTGGCTATCCGATACAATTTAAGATGGCTTTGGAAAAATTAGGAAAAAATTAGCTAAACATTTGCATTTTAATAGTATTTTATATATAATGATATGAAGGCTAAAAAGTTTTCATTTATTTTTTAATTAATATTTAAACTATGTCCTAAAACATCAACAGACCAAGAAGCTGGTCCAAAAAGCTTCTAAACATAAGAATGAAAACTAAATAGTTTTTTAAACAACTTTTTTATTATTTAATCTATTTTGACTATGTCAGAACAACTAAACAGCTCAAATGAGCAACTCGACAAGGTTAATAAACCACAAGATACTCCTGATAAAGAATCGCAGGCTAAGCGCCAACAAGTACGCGATAAATATGAAGACAATCAATTGATAGACACAAAGTATACAAATGAAAAGAATGTTTTTGCAATTGGTAACATGATTGAAGATAAAAATACACCGGCTGACGCTTTACACTTCTTTGCTAAAGGATTGTTAGATGGTAGTTTAGTACAGAAGATCAAAGCTGCAGATCCTGGAATCGTAAGTATAAATACAGAGATGTGGGCTAAAGATATTCGTTCTCACCCAAATGCATCACCAGATACAAGGAAAATATTGGAAAATTTCAAAGCAGCACCTCCTGATGAAAAAGAGATCGCAATGGACAAAGCGGAAGCAGCCGCGTACAGAAAAAAGGAACAAGAATATAAAGAGTGGACAGGAGAAAAAGGTACAGGTGACAAAGAACTTGATGCATTACAGGAACAATTAAAGAAGGCTAAACAATTAAAGAAGTCTATTGATGATCTTAATAAGATGATGTCTGGGAAATAAAGTTTCAAAAAGTAGACGCCAATAGGAAGAGCAACAGGAATGATGTCCGTGGGTAGCGAGGGTATAAGACAACAAGCTTATTATATGGTCATGCTGGATAACCGGTACGGTTGGCACGTTCAAAATTCCAACAGAAGATGGCAGGGTAGCTTACAGAGATTATAATAGATTGAATAGAACGTGTCAGCCGTGGGCTAACCACGGAGGCGAAGGTGACGGGGTCAGACGAATATCTTTACCTTAAGCTTTATGAGCATGAAAAACACATTAATGATGTGGTAAAACATCGCGTTACCAAACCTGGTTTGGCCGAAGAAGTGCTTGCCTATGTCATGGTCTGCTTTGAAGAAGATCAATTCCGTCGGCTTAAAGAGTATAAGCATGAATCCAGCTTCATCACTTATGTTAAAGCGGTGGCCAATCGGCTGACTACTGATTTCTTTCGGAAGAGATACGGTTATGTCCGTCCCCCAAAATGGGTTGTGGCACGCGGGCTTTTGTGGAAGCGGGTTTTTCAGATGCTATGTCTGGAAAGAATGACCTTCGCAGATGTGATCAACGGCTTAACCGTTATTTGCCCTGATCCCGATCCCAGTCTGGCGATGGAAGTGGAAAAGGCGGTGGAGACTATTTCTGGTAACATTTCAGACTGTGGCCAGAAAATAGGTGAAGAATTATTAGATGATCGTACCGCAGAATCATATCTTGGGGAAGAAGGAGCCCGTCATAACCTGCCGCCGGAAGAGCTGACTTTATCAAAAGAACGGGCGGCATTTATGGAAGTATTTCGGGAAATTATTTTTTCGGATAATAAACAGCCTGACAATCCTGACGACACCGGGTTAGATGTGTTAATAGAAAAATTTCAAACTGGCCTCAAATTATCTGCGGAGGAGCGGTTATTATTGAAACTCCAGTACCAGGATGGGTTGAGCGTCAGTGACGTCGGCCGGCGTTTGGGGTTGAACCCTGATCAGATCCACGGAAAGAGACGGCGTTTATTAGATAAGTTACGTAAGGCCCTTGAGTCGTCCGGTCTGGATCGTTTGTGGCAGGATTAACCTGGCCTATCCCAGACCGTCACGATATTCACAGAAAATTCTTAACCTGAACCGACAAAACAACGTTTCATGTCCGTCTTAAAGCTTATAAAGCCACTCTTCTGGAGCCGAGAAGGGCGTTTGGGCGAGGATATATGACACGTAGAAGTAACCTGGACAAAAAATGGCAGCAGGAACGCAAACTGGCCTTACTGGCCTTAGCCGTCCAACCCTATTGGACTCAAGATGGCTGCCCACTGCCCGAGAAACTGGCCGCGCTGATTGATGGCCGGTTGGAGGACCAGGAGCGGGAAGACATCCTGGAACATATCAGTACCTGCTCCGATTGTTATGAAGAATGGCTGGTCGGGTCAACCACGACCGGGGAAACACAGCCTGTTGAACGGCCGCAAAAGGTATTTTTTGTTAAACCAAAGCGGGTGTATTTATCATTTGTGGTTCCACTGCTTTTAGCTGCGAGCCTGATATTTTTTTTATGGGGACCATTTTCCCAGGGGCCAAATTTAAAACAGGTATTAGCTAACTCCTATCAGACAGCCATGACCGGTGGTCTGACTATCTCACCCAGCACTCGACCGAACTTCATCCTGCCCTGGGAGCGACCTCCTGCCCCTTACTCCTTTAGCCCATCTCCCTCACCTTCCTTAGCTCAACAGGCTTTTGCCGCGGGGCTGTGGGAGGGGCGCCGAACCCTGGCGAAAAATAATGCCACCTGGCCCGCACCAAAATTTTTATCTCCCCCCCAACCGTCTTCAGACCAACCCCGCACAGAAGATAAGATATCTGATCCTGAGGCGGACTATTATTACTTAGGCCAGTGGGTCATATTAGTTCGGGCGGCCTTGTTATCTCCCCAGGTCATGGGAAAAAGCTTCTGGAAGCAACAAGTAATGACCTCAGACATCCTTGAAAAAAGATTGGCCGCCAGGGCTGGTCAGGAAAAAGAGGCGCAACTGGCGTTAGCCGGGTTTTCAAAAATAAAAGACGGACTCAAAAATATCCAGGCAGGCCGGGATGAGGCGAAGGAGCGTTACAAGACGGCCGAAGAACTTGGGCTGTTGATAGAACGGTTTAGCCCGGCCTGATCTCAGCACCATAATAAAGGAGATGATTCCATGAAAAAAAGCGGCATTCTTTTTCTCGCCCTGGCTATTCAATTTAGCTTTACCGGGTGGGTTCATGCGGCCAAGCATGCTCTGTGTATCGGGATTAGTGATTATACCTCCTCCCATTTAAGGTCTTTGCCGGGGGCGGAGAATGATCTGGAACTGGTTAAACATCTTCTTATAACCCGATTTGGGGTTCCGGCAAAAAATATCGTTGAATTAAAAAACCCCCAGGCCACTCATAGCGGCATCGAGGCCGCTTTCAAGGCGCTGGCCCGAAAAGTCAAATCCGGTGATACGGTTTATATTCATTATTCCGGGCACGGATCTTTGATCCAGGATCCCTCCGGATATAAGTGGAGCGGATTTAACCCGACCTGGGTTTCTTTTGGGGCCAGAAGCGACGTGGTATCAGGGCCGGAGATAGACCGCTATGATATCCTTGATGGCGAGATCAATGAGTGGCTGGTGGCCATCTACTCCCGGACTCAGGATATCGTGTTTGTGTCTGATTCCTGCCACTCCGCGACCGTTAGCAGAGGTGATGCCCCAGCGGTGCGGGCGGCCCCACCGGCGTCAAAAAACCAACCCCATCCGTTAACCACAAAATCGTTCCTTCATGCTGACTTTAAAAGCGGTATCTGGATCGGCGCGGCAAAGGATACTGAAAGTGCAAATGAGTTTCCGTGTGAGTCTGACAATAAGCGCTATGGGCTATTCACCTGGTATTGGGTTAAAAGCTTGCAAGACGCCGACCCGAAAGACACCTGGAATGATGTATTTAAGCGGGCTTATGGCCAGGTCAAGATGGAAAATGGCACTCAGACGCCTCAAATCAAGGGACAGGCTACTGCCGGGAACCGGCAAATATTTAACGGTGACTTTAAGCCCCCTTCCAAGACGGTGTCCATTGTGAAAATTGAGGATGAGGGGAAGATGGTGGTGATAAACGCTGGAAGTTTAGCCGGCGTGACCATGAGTTCGGTTTATCGGGTTACCCGACCAGGTGCGGGGCAGGCGGAAACGGCTCGGTTCAGGATACAGAGAGCCCATCCCACGGACAGTGTGGGGACAGTAATTGCAGGCCGGGTGCAACCAGGCGATGTGGCAATGGAAGACACCCATGTGTATCCATTCGAAAAGATGAAAGTATTTATTAATGCCGATTTTCAGGGGGTGCAGGATAAGGAATTGGTTAAAGAGCTGGCCCAGATGGTCAATGGCCTGCCCGCCTATGAGGTAACCACTGAGCAGAAATCTTGCAGCCTGGTTTTGTATGTCCTGCGGCCTAAGATGGGTAAGGCGGGATATGAATACAAACAGGCCTCCGACACCCTGCCCAAGTCATTTGCAGAACTTCCTCCAGAAGTTTGGGTATTAACGCCCGCGGAACGGTTGATTCATTCTAGCCTGACCATAAAATTTACAAACAAATCTCAAGGCTTGAAGGATCTGGCCGCTGAACTCAAGAAATACGCTCGGATTAAGGAAATCAAAAGTTTGGCCCCGAAAAATGATGGCCAGTCCAGTCCCATTGAATATGGTCTAAGTAATTTGGTCAAGATGGATACCCCGGAGTCTAACAGCCTGAAAATAGACCAGGGCTGGCTAAAGAAGACCGAAGATATTCCGCGGGATAAATTATTGGGTCATAAGTTTAAGGTGGGTCAATATGTTGGTTTCAGGTTAAAGAACGTTTCGACAAAACCTTATCACTTTTACATCTTAAACATTTCGCCTTCCGGCAAGATCTGGACTGTTTTCCCTTCCTCTAGAGCGCCCCAAGATGCCCTGATTGCGCCGGGCAAGGAGATTGATTTTAAGGAGGCAGTGATTGAATTTGATAACCCAGGTGATGAGACAATCAAAATCATAGCCGCTGACAATTCCATCGACACAACGTTATTGGAAGAAAAGGGGTTTGTGGAGAACACAGCCCGCAGGGGAGAGATTAATCCTTTGGAAAGAATGCTGAATGCGGCCATGGGCGGCATTCGGGGAGATAATGAAATGAAGTATGGCTCCTGGGACAGCGTTCAGTTCGAGCTAACGGTCGAACCAGTTCAGTAAGCCTCATTAATCGAGAGAATATCTTTGGTAAGCCGGAGTTTTTTTATTCGGAACCGACGACTTTGGGTTTTATGTCCGTCTTACCTGTTACAGAGATGTAAATAGAAGTTCGCCCAGTCGGTAGTCAACGACAGCCGGGTGGCGGTGGCGTGCTGTGGGTTTAAACTTCAGAATGGGTCGGATAGGAACGGTTATGGCCTTCGGAACAAAACTCGCTGGACAAGCCCTACCCAGGCGGCCTACCCGCCCAGGTAAGCTTAAAAGAATCTATGGTCAAGCCCTCATTCTGGCTCTATTCGCCACGCTGACCGCGGAACTGGTCTCCAACCTCCCCTGGGTTCAGCATTTCGATAACGTCTATTATGATATCTGGACTCATTTAGCAGGCAGGCGTAACCGGCCGGAACACACGGCCATAGTGGCCATAGATGACGCCACCCTGCAACAATATCAGGATACCCCCCTGGTTTTCTTTGGCCCCCTGTTCGCCAGGGCGATTATGACCTTGCGTCAGGTGGGAGTAAAAGTCATTGGGTTGGATTTTATCTTTTCTGTCAGCGCCGAATCCTGTCTCCGCCGGCTTGATCCCGGTCTGACCCCAAAAAGCCGGTTTTATGATCAGCCGTTGCGCCAAGAGTTACTTGCCGGCCAGGTGATTTTGGCTGGTGTCTTGACCGTTGACAATCAGGACAAGAGCCGGTTTCGATTACCTCTACCGGATTTAATCGCCGCGCTGCCAAACCATCTTATGGATGTCGGTCTGGTCAATTTCTTCCCCGACGCTGATGGAGTCTTGCGCCGTTACACCCCGGCTTTGACTGACCCGCCAGACTCGCCCCGTTTTACCTTTGCCGCTCTGTTGGCCCTTAAAGGGGTCGGCCTCAAGCCGGATAATCTCAACCTGGTCATAGCCGATCACCACATTCCCGACGGACCCGAGTTAAGCCGGATAGGATTTATTGGACCGCCCCAAACCTTTCAGCCGGTGCCTTTTTTCCGCCTGTTGGCGGAAGGAGCGGTCAACGACCCTGATGTCCAACAGTTAAAAGATAAAGTAGTAATTGTTGCCGCCACTCATTCCGGAACCCAGGACTTGTTCCCGACCCCCTATAGCCAGGGATTTTTGGGTTGGCCGGTCACCATGATGAGCGGTGCGGAAGTTCACGCCAATATCGTGGAGACCTTGTTGACCGGGCGTTCACCCCGAATCGCCTCTCTCATTGTCGACAGTCTCTATATCTTGGTAATCGTCTTCATGGTAGCGGCGTTGTTTCTACGTTTGCCTCCTTTAAGCGGCTTGGGCGTCGGTGTCATGGCCGGACTTACGGCCGCTGTCCTCGGCTATATCTGGTTTCAAGTCAACGGGGTTATTCTTCCGGTGGCCGCGGTCCACCTGGCTTTAGTCGTGGGTTATCTGGGCTCTGTTTTGGTCAACCACACCCGGGGCGAACGAAAAAGAACCTATCTGGAAAACGCCTTTGGCCGCTATATCTCACCGGAAGTCCTGGACTGGCTTTATCGGTCAGGCAAAGAGCCGGACTTGGGCGGCGAGGTACGGGAAATTACGGCCATGTTTCTGGACATCCGTAATTTCACCCCCATGGCTGAAGCCTTGACCCCCCATGAGCTGGCCGAGACGCTCAACTATTGGTATGGGCAGGTTTGCAGGCATATTCTAATGGAAGGCGGGATGATAGACAAATTTATGGGTGACGGGCTAATGGCCATCTTTGGCGCTCCTGCCGCCTTTGACGACCATGCCCGCCGGGCCGTTAAGGCCGCGCTGGGCATCAAGAAGGAGATCATCGACATGCGCCACTGGCTGATCGCCAGGTTTCCGGGGAGGGCAATAACTTCTTTTGACGCCGGATCAGGCCTTCATACTGGACATGCCCTAACCGGCAACATCGGCTCAGCCCAACGAATGGAATTTACCGCCATAGGTGAGGCGGTCAACATCGCATCCAGGCTGGAGGGAAAAACAAAGGAGCTAAGCTATTCTGTTGTGGCCAGTTCCAGCACGGTCGCGGCGGCAGGTCAGGACGTCATCACCGGCCATACGACTTTGGTCAAGCTTAAGGGAGTGACCGGAGAGTTAAAGGTTTACGAAGTGTTGGACCTGGCGGAAAGGAGTGCCGGATGAACCGGTTCTTGACGGCCCTGGGGCTGATGATACTGGGGTGTCTCTTCCAACCCGGCGGACCTGGCTGGAGCGCCACTGAAAAATCACATGAATTGGCTATAGTTACCAAAATCTCAGGCGTCGCTTATTATTCCAACCCGGCTGAGGGCGTTAACCTGGCACCGCTTAAACCCGGCACCAAGATTTGGTCCGGCGATGTCCTGACCTTAAATCAGGGGACAAAACTCAAATTACATTATCTGGATACTAAGGGTCGCTGTGAAACCTGGTGGGGAGCGGTGTCCTTCAATGTCCTGGATAACGGTGGGGTGGCCATTGGTCAGTCCAGGGATGCCATCAAGCCCCAGGTAACATATGCTCCCATCCAGACCGGCCCGGTCATTCGTCACAGCCTCCTGCCTTTCTTTCGGAGCCGGCCAGGGAAAAGTGAGTTAAGAACTGCCCCACCCCAAGGAATTCACCCGTCTGCCCTGCTTTCGCCCCTGACTGAGCAGGATGAGCATGATATCGCTCAGGCGGAAGAATTCTACCGGCAGGAAAAGATAACAGCCGACCCGGACGATATCATTCCAGAGGTCTATTTGCTCAGTGTGTACGCCGGTCATCACCAGTACACCAGGATGGAAAACCTTATCCTGGGTTTATTAGCCGCGCCAAAACCAGCCGGTGCTATATTACAGTACTGGCACACTTGGGTCCTGGAACAGGCCAAAACCTTTTCAGTCCCACCGAGGAAATAGGTAAGTGATCAGCTTTCAATGATATTGGCATAAACCCAAAACGAATTTTCCAGTCCGGAGGGGAAGCCATGCCCAAGAGATTAATTCATATCTGGATAATGTTATGGCTCATCATAATCGTAGGCATCACACCAATAATCCACGCCCAAGGGGTGTCTATGGCTGCCGATGCAGAAAAACTCGATGCCCTGGGCCAGACCTACTATCAGGGCGGCAAATACCCTCAGGCCCTGGAATGTTTTCAGAAGTCCCTATCCATTTATCTCAAAGCTCTGGGACCCGAACATCCCTCAACCGCCATCTCATACCACAACATCGGCAGAGTCTACAGTAAAATGGAGGACTACTCCAAGGCCCTAGAAAATTACACCAAGGCCCTATCCATCGAACTCAAAGCCCTGGGACCTGAACATCCCTCAACCGCCATCTCATACAACAATATCGGTAAAGTCTACAGTAAAATGGAGGACTACTCCAAGGCCCTAGAAAATTACACCAAGGCCCTA
>JADFXK010000123.1 GCA_015233625.1 Deltaproteobacteria bacterium
GCAGGACCCGGCTTTATTAGTCAATCATATTAAGGGGCTATTCTACTTTGTACTTGCCGGCAAAGGAGGAGATGACATTACCTCCGGGTAGGGCAAAGGTGGCCGTACCGTTTTTCACTTCTACCCAATAGTCAAACTTCTTTTCTTTATTATCAGCCCCACCCCACCATTTTTTGAGCAGGTCTCCGGCATTGAGTCCCATTTCCTTGAGCTTGAACCCGCTGGTCACAGCCAGGTTCCCGGCGGTGGTGGCCGCGTCAAAAGTAGCCGATATTCTTAAATAATTTGTTTTTCCTCCGGGAATCCATTGATGGTCGAAGTAGGTCACGGTATTAACGTCGAATCCGGGTTCAAACGCGATGGTAAATTGAGCTTCTTCCATCTTTACCGGGACGGTATTGGGATTTTCTAAAGTAAAGATGAAATCAACGACCATGACACTGCCGACGGGGAGGATACTCTCCTTGACCGGTTCGGCCTTACCATCTTTGCATTCCCATTTTGTGGCAGGTCGCATGAAAAACCCAGGCCACACTTTCGCAAATTCGATATGATCAAGCTTCACCACGGGTGGTTTGACGTCCCCGGCCGGTTGACTGCTCTCTGCAGCTACGGCCGCATTCATGGCTAAGCCGTTGGGGCCATGAACACAGGACACAGCCATAAGGCAGCCCCAGGTGAGAGTCACAAAAGCAATTGCGGTCACCAAGATTTTAGGCATACTTCGTCCTCCTTATGTTGAAAAGTTGGCCGGCCGAAATCAGGTCAGCCAACGTTTCCGGCGTTTGTAATGTTTGACTTCTCTAAAGCTTTTTCTGGACCCCTTGTCCGTCAGCCCCAAGTAGAAGTCTTTGATGTCAGGGTTCTCCCTGAGCCTTTCCGAGGTATCATCCATCACGATGCGGCCGTTTTCCATAACATAGGCATGTGGCGCCACGTTCAGGGCCAGCTTGGCATTTTGCTCCACCAACAAAATGGAAATCTGTTGTTCAGTATTCAACTTGGTGACAATGTTGAAAATCTCATGGATTAACATCGGCGCCAGGCCCATGGATGGTTCATCAAGCAAGATTAGTTTGGGACTGGTCATTAAAGCCCGGCCGACGACCGTCATCTGTTGCTCGCCCCCACTGATAAACCCCGCTGTTTCATTTCTCTTCTGCCGAAGCCGAGGAAAATAATGGTAGACCATCTCGAGCCCTTCTTTGATGGTCTTGCCGGACTTCTTTGTCAGCAAGTGGGCGCCCACTTTGAGGTTTTGCTCCACCGTCAGGTGTTCGAAAACACGGCGGCCTTCGATCACCTGGACGATCCCAGAGCGAGAGATATGCTCTGCGGATTGTTTGTCGATGCGCTTGCCCTCAAATTCAATGCTCCCGTCAGTCACCTCACCGTCTTCGTGATTAAGCAGACCGGAAATAGCCTTGAGGGTGGTGCTCTTACCAGCCCCATTCGCCCCCAGTAGGGCAACTATAGCGCCGCGGGGGACTTCGATGGACACCCCTTTCAAGACAAGGATTACTTCATGATACCTGACTTCGATGTTATTCAATTTCAGGATTGGATCCGATGCCAAGGGCCATACCTCCCTGGGTGAAAACGATTGAAGTTGTCTCCTGGCAGTCGCTCGGGAGTAATCGGCGAAGCCTGGCCGGAACCTAACTAGAATAAGGTTCTGACCAGACTAATCCAAGTTGCAGACTACCATCCCAGCCACTTATTTTGCCAGTTTTCGGCCCACCGGGCCTTAAGGTCCACTTTCTCCAAAACACCAAACTTGCCGCCCTTGTATTGATAGATGTTCACGACGGGCGAAGGCCTGTGATCTGTAGCCGAGTAGGACACCGGGGGAATACCCAACCCCAAGTTAAGATCTTTTATGGTTTCAAACCCTTCCTTTAAGATGGATTCACCGGTGAGGGGTCCTTTTTTGTCAGCCCTCATTAGGGCCTCTTTCAGCACCAAGACCGCACCCCAGCCTTGGATAGTCCGAATCAGGCGCTTATCCGCGGGAATCGAAGGATTAACCTTCTTGGCGTAGGCCAGTACATTGTCCATTCCATCAACCTTTTGGCCAAAAAAAGCGCATGTCGTCACTCCAATGGCCCCTTCCGCCGCTTCCGCCGCCAGTCTGGGCAGGTTTTCATCAAAACCCCACACGTTGATAATATGATTGGCCCCCAGACCCAGGGCATAGGCATCGCGCATGGCTGCAGCCACCGACATGGTCGTATTCCCGTGCCAGACCAAATCGGGCTTAAATGACTTGGCCCCGAGGACCTGACTCTTACAATCCAGGGCCGTCAGAGAGATATCTTGATCGGGACCGATTTCAAATCCCAACAGGGCGGCCTGGTCCTTTACCGCCTTAATCGGAGCGCTGGCATAGGGGGTGGGGAAGGCATAAAAACACACAACCCGCGGTTTATCTTTCTTGTCCCGCCGTTCCTTAAACCTGGCATCCTTCATCCAGACTTCATCATACCAGGCCGTGATGGCCGCTCTGGCGCTGGAGGAGTAATCAGCGGCGAAAAAAAGATTATAAGGCGTCTTTTTAGGGTCGGCCAGGTGAGCCGAATAGGAGGCGGAGACGTAAGGGATCTTATCCTTAGTCACCGTAGGGGAAAGAGACTCCGTATCACCCGTGCCCCAGCCTAAGATGGCCACGACTTTATTATAATTCTTTAGTTTTTTGTACAAAGTTACGGCCTCGGGAATACGGTAGCCGTAGTCATATTGGTATAACTTGATCTTCTTACCGTTAATACCGCCGGTATCATTAACCCAGGTAATGGCTTCTTTGATGCCCAGAGCATAGTCCTTACCCACGTCAGAGGTCGCCCCGGTCATGTCATTAATGGCGCCGATACTAATCTCTTCCTCGGCCGCCGCGAGTGGGACGGTGCCTGAAATCAGCCCCAAAGTTAAGAAAGCCACAAATAAAGACGACCAAACAATTCTCTTCCGCATAGTGGTACCCCCTTTGAATATGTTGGTTAGCCTGCTGCCGGAAAGGAAACAAAAGTCGTAATCCCCCATCTGGCCCTGCCTGGTCTCAAAAACGTTTTGGGTTTTGATGCTACGGCTGCCTGGTCGCAAACCGTCCATCCGGGCTCTAAGACACCATGATCCAGCTCATAATTCATCCTGTTAGTATGAAAACGGCCATAAATTGAAGTAGTTCTTGATCTGCCACCATCGATAGGACAATCCGTTCGGCTCAAATATCAGGAAAACACAGATGGACAATCCGAACACGGATTCCTTCAGGAACAAAAAATTCATAGACAGACTGGGAAACCAAGGAGTCAGGATGCCCACGATAACCTGAAGCAGTTCCATGACTAAGACCATAAATAATGACCCAAAGATGGTCCCGTGGATGCTTCCGAACCCACCGATGAGGATAACCCCGACCAGCCAAAGGGACCAAAACCAGGTGAAATGTTCGGGACTAACCGCAGACAAATTGCTTATCCAAAAGGCGCCGGCCACCCCGGCAATAAACCCGGCCACGAAAAAAGCCTTAAGCTTATATTGGATGATGTTAATCCCCATGGCCTCGGCCGCAATGTCGTTATCCCGGATGGCTATCCAGGCCCGGCCGGTTTTGGAACGCATCAGATTAACTACCCCCATGGTCATAAGAATAACCAGCGTGATCATGAGGAAGTACACTTTCACATCGTTGTCTATCTCCCAGGGACCGATTCTAATGGTCCCTGGGGGCAACGAAAATGCCTGGCCCCGGCCGCCGATTTGGGCCACATACTGGGTTATGACAAAATCAACAGTGATGAACTGGGCCGCCATGGTGGTCATGATCAGGTAAAAACCCTTAACCTTGGCTGAAGGAAGTCCGAACAGGACGCTCCACAGCCCGCCCGTGATCCCGGCCGCGACGATGCTCACCGGATAGAGCAATCCAGATTGGGTCAAGAATACCGCCCAAAAGGCCTGAGATTCAGGGATATGTAGTAACATCAGGGCACTGGTATAGGCACCCACGGCAATAAAGGCGGCATGGCCCAGGGTGATCTGACCGCAGAAGCCGATCAGCAGTTGCACTCCCAAGGCACCCATAATCGTATATCCGATGTTGTTCATTATCCCTAAATAATAGCCGCCGAACCAGGGAAAAACGACAAAGAGCAGAACGCCCAGCAGGATCATTTTACCCCAGACAAACTTAGTCTGCCACCAGGCATGGTCTTCGTGATATTGCTGATGATATACTCCGCAAGGTAGATAGGCATGCATTGTCTAGACCCTTTCGATTCGTTCCCAGCCCCAGAGGCCGTATGGCTTAAAGAGTAAGATAATAACCATAAAGACAAAGGGGGCGATTTCCTTCACGCCGCCCGGAAAGTACTGGTCCAAATAGGCCCCGGAAAGATTCTGCAGCACCCCGATAATCAGGCCGCCCACAATCGCCCCCGGTACGGAATTAAGACCGCCCAACACTACGGCCGGCAAGACCAACAGCCCCAGATGACTAACTGAGATGTTGATCCCATTGATGTTTCCCAGCAAGGTGCCGCCCACCCCGGCGGCCATAAAGGCAATGCTCCAGGCTGCAGCATAAACGAACCGGGCACTAATCCCCAAAGATAGGGCGGCCATTTCGTCGTCGGCGGTAGCCTGCATGGACAGCCCCCATTTGGTGAACTGGAAGAAAGCCACAAACAAGACCAGGAGAATCAAGGCCGCTAAGAAGCTCCACAAATAGACTCGACCGATGACCAGCCAGCCGAACAATCTGTATGGCTCAAGCGAGAAGACCGGCGGACTAAAGACCCGGGTATCCGTCCCCCAGAAGGTTTCCACCATGCCTTTAAAAAAGAAGGACAATCCGACCGTGACCATGATCACGGTGAGGACCGGCTCGCCGATCAACCGATCAAGAAAGATGCGTTCCGTCAAGATACCCAGAATTAAGCCAATGATCAGGGTGAAGATGATCGACAAGACAAAGGGGATGCCCCAGGTGTAAAATTGGAGACAGGTATAGGCCCCGATCAGCGTCAACTCGCCCATGGCCAGATTTAACACACCGGAACATTTATAAATCAGAGTCCATCCCAGAGCCACCAGGGCATACACACCGCCCAGCATGATACCGGTGACAACGACTTCGATAAAGAGCTCCATTCTTCGTTCTCCTAGATGTCAAGTTGCATGATCCGCAAGTCGGTCTTGATCTGGCTGACGCGACCATCCTCATAGGTGATGGTCGTATCCATGTGCACTGTTTCGACATCCTGGTATAGGGCGGTGAGAATATCCTGATACCGTTGTTCGACAAAAGCTCGCCTTAACTTCCGAGTCCGAGTGAGTTCGTCGTCGTCCGCGTCAAATTCTTTATAAAGATTTACGAATTTCCATATCTTAGCCGCTCTGGTCAAGTCCTTGTTCACTTCCTGGAGCTGTTTGGACACCAGTTCATAGACTTCTATCTTCTGGGATAATTCCGGGTAACTGGTGTAGTTCAAATTTCGTTCATCAGCCCATTTGCCCACCACGGCGTAATCGATACAAACCACGGCGGTGACATACCGGCGCTTATCGCCGATAATCCAGGCATCTCTAATGTAAGGGGAGAACTTGATCCGGGTTTCCAAAAACTGGGGAGAGAAGATCTTCCCGTCACTTAAGGTCATAACGTCTTTGGACCGGTCAAACACCACCAGGTGTCCGTCATCGTCAATGTATCCTTTATCGCCTGAACATAACCAGCCATCCACGAGGGTCTTTTGGGTCGCTTCTTCGTTCTTGTAATAGCCCAGAAAGACGGAGGGACTCTTGGCCAGGATTTCGCCGTCCTCGGTGATCTTAATTTCAGTTTCCGGGATCGGCGTGCCCACGGTGTCGAACTTGATGTTGCCGGTTCGGTGGAGGACAGAGATTCCGGCAATTTCGGTTTGACCGTAGATTTGTTTCAGATTTACGCCCAGGCTATGGAAAAAACGAAAGTGGTCCGGGCCCATGGCCGCGCCGCCGGTGTAGGCGTTCCGGATGCGGGATAGTCCCAGATGATCACGTAGTTTCTTAAAACAGAGAAGATAAGCGATCTGGTTCAGAATGCTTAAGCCGATAGGGATCGGTTGCTTGTCAAACTTGAGGTTGGCGGCCCGGTAGCCGGTCTTCATCGCCCAACTGTAAATAGCCTTTTTTATAGGTGCGGAATCCAGGTGTTTGACTTGAACGGTGCGGACCATTTGTTCATACATCCGAGGCGGGGCAAACATGGTGTGGGGGCCGATTTCTCGAATGTTCTCCCCGGCGATGTCCGGTTCCTCCGGGAAATTTATGGTAAATCCGACCATTAACCCGCAACTGATGGACATCATTTGCTCGCCGATCCAGGCGAAGGGCAGAAAAGACACAAAATCATCTGTGGGCAGGCAGGGATCGACCCGCATCATATTGCGTCCCATGGACAGCATATTATAATGGGTGAGCAAAGCCCCTTTAGGTAGAGAAGTCGTCCCCGAGGTATAGAACAAAAGGGCCACATCCTCTGATTTTCCCTGGTTGATCATTCGTTCAAAGAGGTCAGGGTCTTCTCTTTCCAGTTTTTTCCCCAGCTTCATGACTTCCTCGAGGCTGATAAGCATGGGGTCATGATAATTTCGCAATCCCTTAGGATCGTCCCAGATGATCTTTTTTAATTTGGGACAGGAGTCTCTGATGGCGAGGGCTTTGTCCACTTCTTCCTGACCTTCGCCAACCAGGAATTTGGTATCGGAATGATCAATAATATATTTTACTTCTTCCATCAAACAATCTTGAAACAGCCACACTCCGACACCGCCGGCGCAAATGGCGCCCATCTCCGCCCACAAACCCTGGGGACGGTTATCCCCGATCATGGACACCTTATCACCCGGCTCCAGGCCCAAACTGACCAGGCCTAAACTGATATACTTAACATTGCGATAATAATCTTCCCAGGTAATGGGGCGCCAAATGCCGAATTCCTTTTCCCGCATCGCCACCTTAGTGCGGCCAAACTTTTTGTATTGCTTTAAGAATAGTTTCGGCAGGGTTAAACCCGGTTCTATTGTATAATCAAGTCCCTGGCCATTATCGCCTTGTGGCATAGAGATCCTCCTCACCCAGATAAGCCTCAACTACTTGGGGATTTTTCTGTACTTCTTCCGGAGTCCCGGTAGTGATCAGGTTACCGAAATTGAGCACTGAAACCTGGTGGGAAAGGTCCATCACCACGCCCATGTCGTGCTCGACCAATAAACATGTGATTTTCCATTTTTCATCTTCATTAATATCAATGATAAACCGGGCCATGTCTTCAACCTCTTCCAAGTTGAGACCGGCCAGCGGTTCATCCAACAAAATTATTTCAGGGTCCAGGGCCAAGGCCCGGCCCAGTTCTACTCTCTTCTGGAGGCCATAGGGGAGCATTCCCACGGTCTTGTGACGGATGGACTCGATTTCCAATAAATCAATGATCTCTTCTTCGATGAATTTGCGGTGTTCTATCTCTTCTTTGGCTGTCTTGCCGAAATAGAGAGCACTGGCGAGAATACCTGATTTTAGATGGATATGGCGGCCCAACCGAATGTTGTCTAAGACCGTCATGCCGCCAAAAAGCTCAATTTTTTGGAAGGTCCTGGAGAGACCCAAAGAAGCCCGACGGTGAGGTGAGAGGTGACTGATGTCGTTGCCTTTGAAGAAAATCTTGCCCTTTTGGGGCCGGTAAAGCCCATTGATGCAGTTAAGCATGACTGTTTTGCCGGCGCCGTTAGGTCCAATGATTGAATGAATTGAACCTTTCTCAACCTTGATACTGACATCAGTCAAGGCCGACACCCGGCCGAAATACATGTGCACCCCATCCACTTCTAGAATGTAATCATGAGCACTTCCCGAAACACCCGCCATAATAGTCTCCCAAGAGAAGAAATATAGGCCTTCCGATATCAAATAAAATGGACCAGGATCGACCGTACAACTATTGTTGTCCGATGCCGAAAAGAAGCCAAAGACGACTTCTGTGACCGGGACCCGCCCGAGGAAAAAAATGGCCCGCGTGACGCGCCGGACCACCTGGTCCCCGGTTTTGCCGGTCACCTGAAAGTCCGTCCAGGTCAAAAAGCAGTAGATCAACAATCCCGCGTTGCCTGCGGTAATATATAGTTTTTATAGATTTGGCAAGGAAAACTAAAACGAAGAGAAACCCTGACATCGTCGAGCTTCACCGTATTTATGGCGTAACCGGTTTGGTTAATTGGCAGGAACACAGAAACGAATTTCAAAAACGTCCAAGGTGTGAGCAACGTCTTTAGATTCATTATATGAACCGGAAGGATATGTCAAGCAATAAATCCTACCGGGAGTTGATAAATTATTAGTCCCTAACTTAACGATTACTTCATTGAAAACAAGGCCGTCCGGGTTTTTCCCGTTATCTTTTTTTGGTCCGCTCCTTGGGCGCTTCCGACTTCTGTGTCGCGGGTGGAGAAGTCGATTGATCGGCGGACGCATCCATCCCTGTCGGAGTCTGGACAAAACTTTTTAAGTTTAAGTAAATGTTATCTTTAATCCACTTGGCGTCCCACCATTCCTTTGGGTTTACAAACGTCGTGCCGACCATCATCCCGTAGTGGAGATGATCTCCGCCGGCCAGACCAGTGCTCCCGGTGACCGCAATCTGGACGCCTCGGGTCACTCTATCACCTTTATTAACGTCAATTCGGCTGAGGTGGGAGTACGAGCTGAACACGCCCATCCCGTGATCAAGAATTACAGTCTGTCCATATATCCCCAAATCGCCCGTAAAGACTACTATCCCATTATTTCCCGCTTCGACCGGCGAATTAGTTAACGAGGCCAAGTCCTGCCCCAGATGAACTTGCTGGTCGATGACCTGCCCATTATATAGATACGTCCGGGAATCGGCGAAAAGAGCTTTCGGGTCCGATCTTTTCATCCTTAAAAAGGTGCCTTCCCATAGCATCTGGGGATTTGAGGTAGAGCACACCTTTTCTATCCGGTCATTGCTTTCTTTGCGCAGGTCTTTGTTGATCCACAGGAAGGTCTTGACTGGGTCACCGGTGGGGGCACCCTTCAAGTCTTGAAAGTTATTGATGACGTTAGTAATGAACTTTTCCGAGACGGTGACTCTGTCCTGGCGAAAGTGGACCTTAAAAATTTTATGCCAGAAACTCGCTTTGGCCTCATTTCCAGCATAATCTTGAGCGATCACAGCCAGTTGTTCATTGTCCACCGCATTGTAGGGCAAGGCGAAAAAAGCAGCATAGGTCTTAACTTTGGGTTCGACCGGGGCCGGAGATGAGCCAATCGCCTTTTTAACACTATTGGAGCTTTCAGGTTGAGCTGGTTCGCCATTAGCCTGGCTTTGTTTGCCCGCGTCCACATCTTTTTTCGAAGATGCCCCGGCTTTGGGACTGGCTTCCGTCGGTGAAACTGTAGCGGCTGCCTTTTTGGCGATTTCTTTGGCCTTTAAGTAATCTATGGAGTATCCTTGAAAAAATAGTTGACCTACCATTACCCCGGTCTTGGCCGGATCCCCAGTGACCTGGTACACGACCAGGCCAGCGCCGCCTTTATTAACATAATGGCTGGGGCTAAGCACGGTAATCACAGGCGGTTTGGTCACGACGATAACCGGCTGCACGATTTCGGTGAGATTACCCTTAAAGCCGCCTCGCCAGGAATGATCCGTGGCTGCAGTGATAAGTTCTGCCGGTCCTGCTTCGAATCCTTTTTCCAGCGAGTTGATTTTAAACGTCACCTCTTTATCCAGGACTTCTGACCCCTTGAAAAAACCTTTGCTCGGGAAACTTTCATGAAAGAATACTTCTTCTTTTTTCCCCTGCCGCAAAATCACTTTGATGTCCTTAAGACCGCTTTTCTGGCCCACCACTTTAAGAGTCACCGGTAAAGAACGACCGACGTGACTTATATCCTTAGAAAACTTTACAATCGGTTTGTCTGAGGAAAATTTGACCACGATCACCATGACCAAGGCTGCAATAGCCAGGAGGACTAACCCAGGAAGGATGAAAAAGGCTCGCTTACTCATAATTATGTCTCGACCACAAAATAGTTCTTTGTTCCAAATATGCTGATCCGATTGACACAGACTATCTCCATCGACGTCTGAAAGAACCATAGCAAGTCTGGTTCCATTAAGCAACCCCCTTTTACTGGGGCGGCCAATTCTGTGCCGGCCACCAAGAAAATTTTAGCCGTTTGTTGCCGGTTTCTGGTTGCTTGTTGCTCGCCGCAGGTTGTCTTGAACGAGTAACCCGCAACAAGCACGGCCACCAGAAAAAGAAGCTAGTTTTTCTTGACGCTGGGCCTCAATCAGGTGTATCTATTTGGTCTGTTACCAGTGGTCAACCGCGGTCATGATCAGGCGCCCGCCTGATGGATCATCTATCATCAAACTAATCCGAGGACGATAATCATGGGTATCTTAGACACGCTGTTGTCGGGCAGGGGATCAAAGACGTCTTGGAATAAAACGGACATGCCGATATCCTTCCTTGTCTTCATA
>JADFXK010000124.1 GCA_015233625.1 Deltaproteobacteria bacterium
TGCAGGTACCGTCAGTTTTGCAGCTATTAACTGCAACTTTTTCTTCCCTGCCAAAAGAGGTTTACGAACCGAAATCCTTCATCCCTCACGCGGCGTCGCATAGTCAGGCTTTCGCCCAAGCAATTGGACCGGCCGCTCCTGATCCCGGAAAACCCGGATACGGTGGGAGCACTCGGGGCGGCACTCTACGGAAAGAATCTCAACCAAAAGTAATTATCGTTTTTTTTGTCGCAGAGGATAGAACTGGGAAAAAAACTTGCAATGTCATTGAGTTAAGATTTCATGTCTGTTGTCTGCCTTACCCAGGGTGGCGCTTCGCTGACCCTGGGCTAGATTGTTTTTCCCCTTCGGGGAAAGGAATTTCGTCAATCGGAACGAGGTAAGTTGTTCTGAATGTCCTTTGCCGGGGCTAAGCTCATCATTGACCAGGCCACCGTCCTAATACCCCGGAGGGGTTACCCAATCTAGCCCAGGGTCAACGAAGTGCCACCCTGGGTAAGGGCGCACGCCAAAGAGCCAATTATGACCATTCAAGGTATACTATCACTAATCGAAAGGAGTTAATCCAATGTTTGACGCCAAAGCCCGTCTTGACCGCTTTCAAAAGGGTGTCGGAACGCTGAGTACCGAGCTACCGGACACCATGAGCAAACTCTTCGAATTCATCGGTGCGGCCCAAAAAGCAGGCGCCCTGACCAGCCGCGAAAAAGAATTGATTGCCATCGCCATCGGCATCTATACCCGGTGCGAAGATTGTATCGCCGTACATACCTATCAGGCCCTGCAGGCAGGATGCACCAGAGCCGAAATATTAGAAGCCGCGGCCATGGCCATGGGTTTTGGGGGCGGACCATCGGTGGGAGCGACCGCCTCCCTTTTGCTGGACGCCCTGGATCAATTCGAAGCCAAAAGCTAAAATAACCTGAGTTCGGCGAGTTCGCTGGGCAATCGGGCGACTGTGGTTAGCAAACCAAGACTTAATCCGCAGATTACTCAGATTTTCGCAGATGAAAAAAAATGCAAGCTGCTTGTGTCCGAAGGCCTGCATCCAAGCCTCGGTCGGCCAAAGGTCAGCAACTAATTGCATTGTCTGTGGTTTTCTTTCATCTGCGTCCATCTGCGAAATCTGCGGATATATTTTTATCTCCCGAATTACAAGACTCGTCGAACTCGAGTTAGAACTACTTCCGTTTGCTCCGAAAGTACATCGCCAGGCCCATCAACCCGAAGATGTAGCCGATACCGCCGATGATGTTCGAAAGGCGCGGCCCCTGTTCCTTGTTCATCTGGGCCAGGGTTCGGATAATGGGGTGCAACCTGGCATCCAGGGCTTTTTCCACGATAGTCCGGACCTGGTCTGCCGTCAGGTTGGCCGTCGAAGCTGCGGCAGGCAGGGTGTCCGCCGGAGCCGGTTCTAGTCTGGCCATTTTATCCGGGGATGAAGTGGCTGATTCCTGTCGGACTTGGGTGGAATCGGTTCCCCTGGACTCGGTGGGTCCAGCCGGCAAATCTGCCTCTTTGAGGGTGTACTCCGCCCGATGCCCCATGCCCGCCTCGACCACGATCCGTAGATCGGTCCGGCCGGGGATCTTAAATGAGAATTCCCCCTGGTCATTGGTCCGGCCGTCCAGCAGCTTTCGCCCGGACGGATCGAACACCTCCACCGGTGAGTTCATCACCTTCTTATTCGCCCCAAAATAGCTTTCCACCCGAACAGTGTCCCCTTCCACCCAGGCATAGACAAAGACCTTGTGGGCTAACCCCGGAGATGCCAAGGTCAGGACCAGGGCCACAGCCACCAACATTATACCCATCGGGTGGCAAATAATTTCACGAAAAGGACGAATGTTACCGTCGGCCATAAACCACCTCCAGCATCTCCGGTTTGACCTTTTTCAAAAAACGGACACAACCCAGAGTGATAAACCCTTCGATAAACATGACCGGGATATGGGCCATCACAATCATCTTTGCCCCGGCCCAGAAGGAATCGCCGGTCAGGACCAGGCACCCCGCCACAGCCAGGCTGGACAACAAGACGGCCACGAATCCACACGAAAATGAACAAATCGCCGAAACTCGCGGCTTTGAACTCCTGATTCCGGGGCCAAAGGCATAATAACCCAGCACCGCGGGCAAGGCCAGATTGCAGGTCGTCACCCCCAGGACCGTCAATCCCCCAAATTGAAACATAATCGCCTGGAGGAACAGGCTGATCAAGATGGCCGGAAAAGCCACCCAGCCCAGCATGACGCCCAGTATCCCGTTTAAGACCAGATGCACACTGGCCGGACCAATGGGCACATGAATAAAAGAGGCGACAAAGGACGCCGCGGCCAACAGGGCCACTTGCGGGATGCGGTCGTAGTCCAGTTTCTTCAGCCCGGCCGCGGTTCCGGCCAGGCCCAGGGCGGCTCCGGCCAGCAACACCGGGGCGGCCAGCACTCCTTCTGATATGTGCATGTCAATTCTTCCTATAGTGGCGGCGCGGGAAACCAGTTATGGTCGTCCGAAGCCTGACATTCAAGAGCCGGCTATCCCGCCGCCACGGATGCTGAAGGTCTTATTGGTGGTTCGCTCGAGGAAATCTTTGTCGTGGGAGACGATGATATAGGTCAGGTTGGTGCCGTTCAGCAAATGGACGAGCGTTTCGATGGTTTGTTCGTCCAGTCCGGTGGTCGGCTCGTCGAGGATGAGCATCTCCGGCTCCATGGATAGAACAGTGGCCAGGGAGACCAGCCGCTTCTCGCCGCCGGACAGCTTATGGGTGAACCGCTCTTCAAATCCGGTCAGGTTAAGGCGGGCCAGGGTGGCCTGGACGATCCGTTTGGCTTCATCGGGGCTCTTGCCCTGGTTCAAGGGTCCGAAGGCAACGTCCTCCAGAACGGTGGGGCAAAAAAGTTGATCATCCGGGTCCTGGAACAAGAAGCCGATGCGGCCCCGGATGGCGGCAAAGTCATTTTCCTTTCTCCTGATCTGGCCGAATATCTCCACTTCCCCCGCGTCCGGCGTCAACAAGCCCATAATTATACGGCATAAAGTGGTTTTTCCAGACCCGTTGGGGCCGACTAAGCCGATGCGATCGCCGGGGTCCACCCTGAAATGGACATTATCCAGGACTTGCCGTGAATTATAATTAAAGCATATGTTTTTTAGGCGAATCATAAGATAACCTGAGTTTGATGCATACGCGGAGCGATTATGGTCAAGGGCCATGAACCAATTATCAGATTGCGCCGAGTTGCACAGATTAGAAAAGAAGGTTGATGGTCGGTACCTGTGGGTCTGATCCATCTGCGTTCATCTGCGTAAACTGCGGATTTATTTCTACGTCTCCTCAGAACTCAGGCTAAAAAAACGACCAGCAGACAAGGCAAGACCAGACCGCAAGAGGTGAAAAGATAATCTCGGCGTTTCATTTGGTAATGGTGCAGGATATAAAATCTCCCGCTAAATCCTCGGCATTTCAGCGCCTCCAGGATTCGTTGCGACCGATGAAAGCTTCTGACCAGTAACATCCCGACCAGGTAGGCGTAGGTCCGATAGGTATGAAGATTAGTTCCGGGCCGAAAAGACCGGACCTTCAAGGCCTCCGACAGCTTGTGGTATTCTTCCCGAATAGTATGGAGATAGCGAAAACAAAAAAAGAAGAGATGGACCAATTTATCCGGGACACCCAGGTGGCTCAGAGCGTGGACCACGTCCAACACCGGGGAAGTCCCCAGCAGGGCGATGAGGGCCAGGATAATGGCATTGGACTTAACCGTCAGCAGGCAGGCGTAAAGCACCCCTTCCCGGTGGATGTCTAATGGTCCGATGGAGTAGATCACTTCGCCGGGGAAAGTGAATGGAATAAAAAACCAGGTGAACAGGATGAATCCATTGACCACGGCCAACCTGGTCATCAGCCGTTTGAAGTCCAGGCGGGCCAGGGCCACTAACATGACCGGGAGGGCCAGAGCCGCCAGCGCGGCATATAGCGACTGGGTCAAAGAAACCAACCCGGAAAAGCAGGCCGCGGCGACAACTTTACCACGGGGATCAAGGTGGTGGATAAAGGAGCTGCCGGTTGCAAATTCTTCTAATTTCATGGTCATCCTTATTATCTGGGCATCGGCCCGAAGCGAACAAAAAAAGCCACGTGCGCTGCGGACTTCTGTCCGACGGTGCCTACGTGGCCTTGTTATTTATATATTTAGTTATTTATATACTTAATTGGGACTAACAAACCGGGGTGTTCAGGGTGTGACCTCGAAGGCTTCGTGCCTTTTATAGGCGAGATTATGCCTGGACGCAGCAGCATTGTCAATAAAATAATTCTGAGACGGAATCAAAGGCGGACGGTTTAGCTCAAACAACAATCCGGCTGAGAAGGACGGTTGTCCAATACACGATCGCGACGAGTGCACCTGCTACG
The DNA here is from genome assembly GCA_015233625.1 of Deltaproteobacteria bacterium. Lineage (GTDB taxonomy): Bacteria > Desulfobacterota > JADFXK01 > JADFXK01 > JADFXK01 > JADFXK01. Next base: position 4,418 of record JADFXK010000124.1, read on the forward strand.
AGACCGATTGCAGAGAGAGGTTGCTTCTCGACGTCGAAAATTATAGTGAACCAATCGAAACCTATTTGGACGCGGCGCGCCAGTTTTAGTAAATATCCTGACCCTGCGTAAAGCCATAGCCAGATGGAAGTAAAGAACACAGGACATAACCAGAGGTACAACGAGTAATCTAATAAAGTGGCGAGCATTATCTCCACGGGTTCTGCAAGCAGAGCCTCAGGTCTAGCGATTGGACTCATCTCAGGCGCTACATCGTAGTAATTGGCCCAGATGTTAAAAGTGAGCGAGAACATAACCCCCCATAAAGCAAGGGCGATTGTTGCAGTCGCTGCAAGGTCAATTATAAGAAGGAAAAACCAAATGAGGCCATTCCTGCTTTTGCGCATGATCACCAGAATGCCGCGTGTTACGAGGAGGGCAAGGTAATCGGGTACGATATTCGTGAACAAAGCGATTACGAGAAGCGTTGGAGAAACGTCAGATATGACGGAAATCTCTTTGTGTGGGTTCATTGGACCTTTCGCTAGAGAGAGGAGAATTACTATAATCGCCAGGGAGTATGACGCAATGGCAGACGAAAGAACACACCTGAAGCTAAAGGCTTCTGGCCCAAACACACGGCGAAATATGTTGAAGAACATATCAGGCCACGGCGCGATTTTGTCCGATACGTTCAGACCAAGAAGCCAGCCGGCAATCTCAAATTTCGTACTCCTCTTCATCAGATTGTCGACCCGTTCAAAGAACACCCACACAATTGCCGCCAAAGACAAACCGACACCAAATTGCACAACGGCTACGCTGACTAAACGTTGATTTGTGGTTTGTGCGAACACAGAAGAGCCAAATAGAATGATCAAGGCTAGGGCTAAAAACTGTGCCCAAGTGCTAGTACGTGTCTGTGTTGAATGTTCTAAACTGAAAGACAGCGCTTTTTGATTATCTCCGGCAGAGGGCGCAATTTCTCGATTTCCAGCAAGGCCGAGAACGCTATCCAAGAGTCGGCTCAAACCCCTCGTATAGTGGCTATCCGACAAATCCTCAACATGCAGTGGCGCAAAAATGGCCGGAACGCTCCCATATTCTTCAATTTTGACAGGAATGATCATCCGGATATTGCCATTGTTTTGTCTAAAGAGCGCAGCGTAGAGTTCGGTCTGAACCCATGGACGACTCAGACTCAACCTCGACAGCACGACGATAAAGAACTCACACCACTCGAGACCTTGGTTGATCTTCTCCGGAAACAAATCACCGGGCCGGATGTCCCACCCGGAATACCATGTGTCTACACCGGACTCTTGGAGGTCAGTGGCCAAGTGTTCAACGAACGCCTGATCTTTAGTGCTGTGGCTGATGAATACTCTTGGACGAGGCAAGCGTTCTGATGCCTTGGCCATGATCATATCCTCACAACTCATCATGACGGTGGTATGTGCAGCCCCTAAGTACGGGACAAAATTTCGGTCCATTTATCGACAAGGAGTATTGGTGGTATATTGGATAGTTTATCTGTTAAAATATTTATCACCTTGATTAAACGTATTTTTCTGTAAGACGGGTTAGATAATGCGTCTCGAAGCGCCGTTAGACCATAACGAAAGATGCTTTTTCCCTTTCGTCCATGCTTTTTGATTTTAATGGCCTTTTGTTCAGCCATCCATTCACCAGCCAGGTGACGCCAGCAGAAGGCGATGGCCAGCGGTGCTAGCATTTTACTTATCCGTTCCGGGTCAGTGATATGGGTAGACTCAAAGCGAAACCATCTAGTTTTTAAGCAACCGAAAAAAAATTCTATTTCCCATCGTTGTTTGTAGTCATCCATGGCTGTTTCTGGTTCTTGGTCTGTGACTATTATCAGGTACTCCCCGTCAGAGAGAACCGTACCCACGACAAACAGATTAACCCCAAAGACGAGCCGTTCTCCTTCAACGAGCCTAACTTCACCGGGTTTCAAGCCTCTAAAGAAGTCTTTTGCTGGGACATACTCCCCCCTGGAGTTGGTAACCAAATTGTTTTCTTTTATCCTACATCTGATTGGAATTTCATAGTATAATAGACGACAAAGCCATTCCTGACCGATGAATTCACAATCCGAGGTAATATATTTAACTCTTTCTTTTCCAGAAGCCTTAATGAAAAGCTTGATGAGCTGGATTCTCTCATAGGTGGGTGAACTTCCGACTGGCATAAAGCATCCGGATTAACTCTTCGCCGTCCACTAGTCCTTCCCAACTTCCAGCAGTTGCTTCCAAAGAGTCTTCTTGACCTTTCTCTTCTTTGATCAAAATTTCTGCTAATGTTTCTGCTACCATGCTATTATCTTCAAAATCATCGTTTTCCTGGGTCCCGCCGGACACGGACAGGTGAAACTTAGGCAAGATTTGTTCCTCCAATTGCCGTCTGGTGACACCAATTATATCGCAAGCGTCTTTTAAGATAGTATCCCGTTATAATAAGAAAGGGCGGCTACCACTTCCCTAACATATTGCTGATCAATCTTTTTTGAAGTACCCTCAGGCAAATCAAACTGAAACTGAATCAGCATAGGACACCCCTCTGCTTGCAATGCTAATATACGTGTTATTGGAATGACATCCTTATAAGATCGCAAAGAAAACAGAAAAGCAAAAACAACTTGCCCCCTTGATAAACTCACATATCCATCAAAAAGTCTTAGCGTGTTTCTTTGAGCGGATGTGGGTAGGACGACTCTAATGTGGATGCAACACTTACATGCGGACCATCTTTTGTCAGCGTAATCTCAAAATTCACGATTAATCTTCGAATATCTGCAAAATACTTCTCTTTCCGGCGTATCATTTCATGAATCATTAACCTTGCATCATCATGAACCCTGGTTGGTAATAGTTTGATCGCCTTCTCCAGAGTTTCCTTCCGTTTCTCGCCTGAAAACAATGCTTCATTCCAGGCTATTATAGCCACTGTTAATAATTTATATAACTGTTCTTCCGTCTCCCAATATTTAGAATATGGTTCGATAAAATCCAACAATACCTCTGACATCTTGAGTTCTCCTTTTGGTTCTATAAGGATGTTTTGAGGTTCTGCGATATTCTGTTGGATAAGTTTGTCTTTTAGATGAGCATAAATATTCTTATATTTCTGCTTTTTCTTTATCTTTATTTTCATTTTGTTTACCCGGCGATGAAAGTCACGCACGAAAATAATATCGTGGAGGGAATAGAGACACAAAAAAGCCGACTCCTCGATCTCCCCCGAGAATACCTGATTAGATCGGTCCGGCGGACAGGGCGTAGACAACCTCTTCATCTTCCAGTTGGAGTAGCTCCTTCACCTCCTGGTCATAAAAAGCGCCAATCCCGCACACGCCCCAGCCCAGGACCTCAGCCGCCAGATAAGCCTTTTCGCCCATTGCTCCGGCGGCCAAATGTATGGCGCGATAAATCCGGGGACCATAGGCCGCGGTCAGCCGGTCCAGCGGAACGTGCCAGAACAGCACAAAGGCCGCGCGTCGGGTAAAGCCCTGTTCTAAGCAAACCTTGACCGCGGCATCCCGAAAATCGCCGGTCACCACTTCGTGCCAGGAACCGTCGAAACGGTAGATACCCGGACTCAATCCGGTGACCTGCTGGACGATTACCGAAAGGCCCGGACCGGCCTTGGCTGGGGTATCGGAAACCAACGGGTAACGCACCGCGTCTAATACTTGAGTCAGGGTTTCCAGGGTCACAGGACGCTGGATGTATTGCCGATGGGACCGCCGTTGCCAAAGGGCCTTGACCAAGGATATTTTTCTAAAGTCATCCAGTCGCACCCCCCTCGCTTCTGGGGCAACCACAGCCGGAGAGCCAGGATCCGATGATGACCCAGCGTCGAGACCAGCCCACCTGGTGGCCGTCGCACCTACCTCCGGTCCAGTCAGGCTGGTGATCCGGCGGGCCTGGTCTATTAAGGGGTAGGCCGTATCTTGATAGGTACCCAGATCACTGGCTAAAACGTGGGAGGTCGGTTCTACCGAACCGGAGCTAGAGGCCGGCCCGGGCAGAGGTTCCTGGCCGAAGATGGGGACGACCAGACAGGGGGCTTCCCGTTTATCATCCAGACACAGGAGCTGGGAGATAACCTGGTCATCAAAAACATGAATCAAACCAGGTCGCAGTCCCAGGGCGTGGGCGGTTAAGGCCAGGTTGGCCACGGCATGGCCGGCGTCCAGGAAACAATACCTGTAGGCTCGGCTGCGGTACTTCCAGGCGCTTCGCCAAAAGATGTTGGTGACGATCCCAATCAAGGTTGGTTTTTCCGGCCATGTCCCGCCGCATCGGGACATCACCAGCTCATTGAATTCACCTGAGCGGATCCTGGTCAGGACAAATTTGTGCAGACTATAGTGATAAACCCCATCTTCCAGACCGGCTACACCCCGGGCCACCAGATACAGCTCCAGGGGATAAAGGCCTCCGGCCGAAGGGTAAGACCGGGTGTACCAAATAGCCTCACCGTAGACGTTTTCGCGGGTCAGATTCCAGGACACCCCAAGTAATGCGGCCAAAACTGGCAGATCAATGGTTGCCGAAGGCCCGACGGGCCGCTCACCCCGAAGCACCTCCCAGGCATCGACCTCCGGCCAGGATGATGGATTCGGCAAAGCCAATTCCGGCAACGACTGGTATACCTTGAAATCCCAGGGCTTGGTCGCCCAAACCAATTCGCCACCCCGGCGGACGCTGTCATAAGTATGGGCCGTTTCGCGATGATAGGCTAAGATATTGGGGATTGTTTCAGACCTGGTGCCCTTCAATGAGTCGGCTCCCTTACTGGTTGCATGTTGCCGGTTACTCGTTGCATGTTGCCGGTTGCTCGTTGCTCGTTAATGCTTAATGCGAATTAAGGGTCAGATTGCCAAAGGTCGAAATGAAATCCCCCGGTCCCGATACACCTTCAGAAAGAGGTCTCGGATATGGCAAGAGACAACTTGTTGAATTTACGTCAGATCAACTTACAGAAATACAATATCTTTCTTTACAAGGTTAAAGTTCACGTTAACAATAATTCGCAACACATAACCCGAAACCTGCAACAAGTAACAAGCAACCATCAGTAGGCCAGGGGAGACCAATCTTTATATTTATCCTTGTTTAATCTATATTCCCAAGGTGGGACAGGTTTGGGGCCTTTCCACAAGCCTTTCTTGGCGGCCTGCGCCGTTTCTTGCCATAAAGAATACTTCTGACAGAAACTCTTGTGACAATACAATGGATTATACCAGGCGCAACCATCTTCCATCATCTTTTCACCCACATCAATCTTGTTCAGAAAAGCTCTTCCGATGATGGTTTCGTCACGTTCTTCGGAAAAGACAACGGTCACGTCTTTGCCTTCAATTAGTTTCCGAAGATAAAGTCTAGCCTTGTACCCAAATGCCTGGGCGGCTTCCGGAGCCTCAATGCCTTCCAATCTGACTTTGAACTCTCTGCCATCAGCATCTATTCCCCGAAAGGTATCACCATGAACAACTCTAACTACTTTTATGGTGATGGATTCTTCTTTGGCGAAAGATACCTCTGGGGATAAGAAGACTAACAACACCATCCACATGAATAGCATCAGGTTGACGCTTCCTCTGTCCATGGGACCTAGCTTGAAAACCGTCATCGCCACCATAGCTATACTCCGAAGGGGGTTATTTCTTATCTTGGTTCACATCCATTATGTCGAACTAATATTGTACCTAACTTTTGCGCCCAAAGCAAACACAGAAATGCGAGTTGTCTAGCTCTCTTTGAGCTTCGTTATTTCGGTTATCAGGTCGGAAAAGCGGTCAATAGTCCGGGGTAGTTTTTCCATATCAAAAGTCCTGGCCTGCTTTAACAGCGTATTACCCCAGGTGGTGAGGGGCTCGAGATCATAATCGGTTCCCAACATGATGATCTGCCGGGCAAAGTCTTCGATGCGGCTCATGATGAATGTCTCATGGATGCCGCGCCATTTATCAGTCAGCTCGGTTTCCAGCAGGTAAATCAAACCATCGAGACGGATTTTTGCTTCCGGCGTCATCGGCTCAGCGACAGGACTGCCTGATTTCTCGGTATGATCTGCCACATCCTGACCGCCTTCCCGTTTCTTTTTTGGTGCCTCGCAAGGG
>JADFXK010000125.1 GCA_015233625.1 Deltaproteobacteria bacterium
AGAAACTTTACCTGTAACGTGAATTTTTATGCGAAAAATTCACCCAAGGCTTAAGATAGGATTATAATGGGTGGGAAACCGGCTGACCTGGAATATGATCGGCTTTTTTAGAACCGAGAAATCCTCACATTGGCCGGGCATCGGTTTAGATTTGAATAGAGGATGGATCATGAGTTGAAAAGCCCCTTCAGTCAGGCCTCCTTTTATGTTTGATATTCAAGGGTGGCGCTTCCGTCTAACAACATACTGATTTCTGTATCGTCAAAACGTCAGGGACACTTTAGTTTTTTTTGGGGCTCAATCCGATTTTTCTAAATCAATATACCAAATAAGGTTGAACGGGCGGGTAAACCGAAGGTGATTGTTTGCCTTGGGGAGGCCGGGCTTGTCCGACAACATGGGCGAAATTTTGGTCGATACAGGGACAAAGGTCTTGTCTCTACAGGCTGATAAATCTTGTATTCGATCGGCTGGAACATCCCCGCCGTTAAGAAAAGGCAGAAATTAATGTTTTCTTTCTCCAGTACCCGGTTCAGGAAAATCGGCTTGACCTAGGCCCATTTTGACCAGAACGGCCGTTTTATCCAGTGCGGCCAAGGCCTTCTCTATAACCTTAGCTGCCTTGCGCCCATTATGCCAAGTAGCCTCTATGACCAGCCGGGCACTGGAGCAGAGGCGTAATGCACTCACCGGTACTCCGTGGCGAATACCGCAGGCCACAGGCTGCCCCAATTGGCCGCGAAATTTAGCCAGAGAACGGTTAAAACCGCTATTGGCAAAGCCAGGCTGGTCGGATAGATCCATCGGCAGCAAGCGATGTATTTGACTTGTTTCCTGGCGAGTCAAAGGTATCCTCTCGGTCTGAGATCCGGGATGATAAAGTAGGAAAGGAAAAATTGTCGGGATATCATCCCAGCTTGTCGCCTCGGTCAAGGGACGTCGGTTGATTTGAGGTACGGGCAATGGCGCAAAAAGGGGATCATTTTTTAGACGATCTTGAATAGCATCCGCAAATGCTTGAAGAAAGTTCCTCACCTCCGACTCCGGCACCGAACGAAATGTCCGCAGGTCGGCCAAAGCCGCTTCCCAACGGAGCAACAATCCAAAATTTGCGAGGTCATCTAGTATCCCATTTACTGTCCAGGTTTGAGGCCAATCTGCCCGGGTGGAATAGCCCCGTAAAGCCGGCGGGAATGGACGTGCCCGAAGTCTCCTGGCCATTGATGACGGTATTAGTAGGGCGCCGGCAAAGCTTGGACCGGTTATGAACTTTGATCCAGTTATGGCCACCATCAGGTCATGCTCAAGATAGGCTCGCAAGGTGGACGGGGCGAGCCGGAACTGGCACGCATCGACGAGAACCTCCACCGTATCCGATAGACCACGCTGCAGTTCCAAAACACAGGCCAGACTTGGCGCCAGACATCCGGTCTTGGTCAGATCGACCGAAGCCAGGAGAACACGTCGTCCCCGCGATACCGCACCAGTCACAAGGGATTTGAATTCGGCGTCAATGGCCGCGGCCTGACGTGGGGTTCCATCGGCCAGGCGAATCGGCACGGTCGCTACTTCAATTGTGCCGCTGTCAGCCATGGCCATGTCTTTGATGACAGGAGATCCTAACGTGGCCCGGGTGCTGAAGTGGCGTCCGGCCAGGGCCATCGGGACACCGCTCCCGGTCTCGGCGGCCTCAACCGTCACGGCCAGCGTGGGCCTGGAGGCGGTCCCCCCGGCCAGTTGAGCTGCAATCAAGTGAATATCCGTGCCGGAAGCGGCAAAGACGACCTCGAGACCGGGGATATCTGATACCCCGCATAAATGAGTCAACTCCCGGCGGATCCGGTTAAGTTCGCGGGCGTAGGTGATTGCCTGGGGTTCAGCGCCAACGGCAAGTAGTCTGGAACGAAGATGGTCTGCCGCGGCAAAGCCGGCGTTGGAGATGACCGATGCCGTTGAGGACCCGAAAGCCCCCAGGTCTGGATCGGGGAAAGGTTGGCAACCGTACATATTCAAGGCCCGATCCGGGTCAAGCGCGATCCGGGCGTCGCCGCCTTCCACCAGAAGCTGTTCCGTGGATGAAAGGCTAACTTGATCGTCTTTTCCGACCCGTTCTGGAGGCCGAGTCGATTGCTTTTCTTCAAAAAAGGCCATATGTTAAGACCCTTCACCCGCAGAACTGGACTGCATCAGTCTTGGCGGCGTGTCTGACTGCGCGGCTTTGGCCAACATGGCCCGAAAGGCGGCAAACAATTTCTTCATCTGGGGTTGTTTATAAGGAAAGATATCTACCGGGTCCATGGCATGGACGACCATCGAGGTGTCGACCTCAAAAATGAGTAATTCTCCGGTGTCGGTCTCGGCGCAATCAATCGCCAGATAATCGAGCCCCATTCGTTCATGGATAGCCCGCAAGGCAGCTTTGTGCCGGGTGGCAAAATCGGTGTCAAAGCCGGCCATGAAAGCTGCTTCCTCCGCTCGTTTTTCGGGGCTCTCGGTCATGCCGGCATTCAGGTAGTGGATCATCCAATGTTCAGATATGGCCATATGACAGGCGAAAGGACGACCATCGATCAGGGCTATGCGGAACTTTCGGAACAGGCCATCCGGGCCACGATAGTCGACGAAGCGGGCTATATAGAATTGATCGTCGGGCATTGATTGCAGATAGTCGGCCAGGGATTCCGGATTGTCGAGCTTGCTCAGGCCATGGCCGGCATGTGAATCGACCGGTCGAGCAATAATCGGAAAGTCTCCATCTGGAATGAAGGCCGTGATTGATAGTTCGGCGCGGCCGACTTGTTCCAGGATCTGCCTACCGATTCGGGTTGAGACCGGTATGACCAGTCCCGGCGCGGATTGCAGTAACTCGACAACTTTATTGCGCGACATATAAGCAATTCTATCGGGTCTGTTGAGAACCGGGCGTGGCCATGATTCCAGATATTCTTCTATGGAGCGGAGCAGTTGACGATTTTGATCGGATTCGGCCACGGCGATGAACAGGACGTGATGATCGGGTACGGAAGCCGGGAAAGGCTTGCCCGGAACCAGGTAGAGCAGGTCGAGAGCCACATCGGAATTTTCCAGCAGAAATTCTATGGGTGTGTTCGCACGTATATCGCCCGGGCCCATGATCGCCAGGAGTTGCAGGCCGACCTGACCGGTGGCTGCCGGAAACCGATAAAGTTGTTTAATTTCAAGGGCCATGGCTTGTACGTTGAGGGCAATATCGGGGCTCCGCCGGAGCTGCAAAACTATAGACAAATCCAATAAGGCATTAGCATCGTTCGGGTGAAGCTTGAGGTGCTCTATTAACCGCGTCCCTAAGGGCAAGAGGTCTATGCCTGATAACCCCATCCGCATCAGTGCGGCAAAACCGATAAGCGGTTGTTGGTCAGTTTCTATTGGGGGACTTTGGGGTGGAGTGTCGGAATTCATCTAATTCTCCTGGGTGGGATGTCTTCGGTATTGGCCTGACCAAAAACAATCGTGGCCCTGATCAAAGCGTCTATGTCGGATGTGTTGGTCCGGTGATTGACGATGGCGGCTCGAATCGCCAGGCGGCCATTAATGGTGGTTGTGGACGGAGCGGCGATCCCCGACTCCTGCAGGTCGGCCACGATATTGGCATTGACTCGGTCGGAATCTTCACAACGGTAGCGAAAACAGACAATATTCAGTGACACCGGGGCGAGTATCTCCAACATCGGCTCTGACTCGATACGCTGCCTAAGGTACTGGGCCAGCGCACATGTATCGGAAATAACCCGGCCAAGCCGTTTGGCGCCGTAAACCTTGATGGTGAACCAGGTCTTGAGCGCCCTAAACCCACGGGAAAGATCGGGCCCAAAGTCGCACGGCCACGGGGATCCGGCAGCCAGGCCACGCGTTTCTCTTTTCAGGTAGACCGCGGTAGAGGCGAAGGTCTGATGATGGAGTTGGCCGTCTCTGACCAGAATAAAGCCGGCATCATAAGGTACCTGGCCCCATTTATGAAAGTCGAAGGCAATTGAGTCCGCCTGCTCTAGGCCGGCCAGACGCGGAGCGATTTCCGGCGCCAACATCGCCAGGGCCCCGTAGGCGCCATCGACATGAAACCACAGCCCTTCTTTATGGGCCATATCCGCCAGGATAGCCAGATCATCTATGGCCCCGACATCGACCGTGCCGGCTGTCCCAGCAATGAAAAACGGGGTAAGACCAGCGCGGCGATCGGCGCGGATGGCTTGGTCTAAGGCCACAGTATCAATCTGGTAGTGTTCGTTCATTGGAATAATGCGCAGGGCATCGATGCCCAGACCTGCCAGATCCACCGCCTGAGTGATGCAGCTATGGGCTCCCGCTGAGGTATAGGCGGTAAGACGTTGGTGGCCGGCCGCCATGCCTGTATGGCGCACGTTGCCCCCAAGCGCGGCCGTCCGGGCCACGAGCACACTGATCAGATTAGCCATTGAGGTCCCAGTCACAAATAGGCCGGTGGCGGTTTGAGGAAAGCCGAAGAGGTCGCGAACCCACTGAACCACTTGCCGTTCCACCTCGATGGGTATTTGATCCCGCCCACCCAGATTTGAGTTTAGTCCGGCGGCCAGCATTTCGGCCAACATCCCGACCGGAGTCCCTCCACCATGCACCCAGCCCATGAAGCCTGGATGGGCGTTGCCCACGGAAAAGGGAAGAATATCTTGCATGAAGGTTTTATGCACCGTGGCCAGGTCGGACGGCTCCTGGGGTAGCGCTTCACGAAAAAGGGTTCGCACGTTTTGGGGAATCGGCTGCCAGACCGGACGCTCACGAATATGCTCCAGGTAGTCCAGAATGTCGTCAAGCATTCGATGACCTTGGGCCCGGAATGCCGGCCAATCCACTGGATCAAGCGTATCTTTAGGTGTCCCTTCCATTCTTGTTTCCATTTTGAGAGGTCAAGGATGATACTGAGCCGCGAAATAGGATTCTTCACAATCGAAGGCGTTACCCCATACCGGGTAATAACATATCAAAAATAATTAATCAACTCAACCCAACTTTGGGTATTTCATGAGCTGAATCACAGAAACGATGGGCGCGCTGGTCCCGGCTCTGAGGCTGAATCCTGTTCCAAACTCGACTCCATCGACCATCCAAAATCATCATTCCGCCAAGATAACTTTTGTCCTGATTTGACTGGCCATAAAAACTGGTTTATAATCTGCCCTTGATGAAAACAGGGGTCTGCTCCCGGGAATGGAACTGTTTGACCGGCGTGCTGGTTGCTGGTTGTCTTCGACGACTAACCCGTAACCAGCAACCAACATCGGTGCTCTCGGAAACGTGAATGATAACCGTGGCAAGTATAAGTAGGGCGCAGTCACGAACCTGCAGCCCTCATTTGTGTTTTTGGTCAAAAGGGAGGCTAATTTTGCTAAGACGAAAGGTTAGGATAAAGGAAGTGATGTGCGCGAGGGCGGTGCCGTCAAGCGCAGGCTTCACATTGATTGAACTCCTGGTGGTTATTGTTATTTTGGGTATTCTGGCCGGGTTGATTGTGCCGAATATCATGGATAAACCGGAGGAAGCCCGAAAAGCCAAGGCCCGGATGCAGCTCGAAGCCATTGAAAATTCTTTGAAGATGTATAAACTTGACACCGGCTCCTATCCTACTACGGAGCAAGGGTTGCGAGCCTTGGTGGAGAAACCTTCCACCGGCAAGATTCCCTTGAAGTGGCGTGAAGGCGGCTACCTGGAAAAGGGTGAATTGCCAAAAGATCCGTGGGGTAATGACTTTGCCTATCTCTGCCCTGGTGTCCACAATAAGGATTTCGACCTGTGGTCTTACGGCCCGAACGGGGCTGAGGCCGGAGAAGGCTCGGAAGATAATGTGGTCAACTGGAAAAAATGACGGTTTCACCCTGGTAGAATTGGCGGTGGTGATATTCATCATCGGTCTCATGACTATGTTTGTGCTGCCTAATTTCCTCTCCCTCATGACTGGGCGCGACGTTAAAGGGACGGCCCGGAATTTGACCGGCCAGATTCGGCTGTTGCGCAGTCGGGCGGTCATGGAAAAGCGGCCTTTGCGGTTATACCTCGATTTAAAGAACCGTCGCTACTGGGTGGCGGAACCATCTGATGACATGGTCTTTGATGAAAGTGAGAGCGCCATTCCGAAGACCACTGATTTGCCGGTGGGGATTCGCTTTAAGGATATTGTCACTCCCAGAACCGGTAAGATACTAGACGGGAAAACATTCGTATGGTTCTGGCCGTCTGGTCTGACGGAATATGCCTGGATTCATTTATCAGACGATGATAACCACGATTATACCCTGGTGGTTCGGCCATTGACCGGAAACACCTCGTTCCTGGAGGAGTATGCGGATATTGCGACGCACTAGCCGACCCGCGGCCGCCGGAAAACGAGGGCGAGGTAACCTGCCGCCGGCTGGGGCCAGGGGATTTACCCTGCTGGAAGTGATGATTTCCTTGGCCGTGCTGTCAATTGCCCTGGTGACGGTGCTCCACACCCTGGCTCGGGACGTGGACCTGACCATCGAATCCAATGACCTGACCACGGCCTCTTTGCTGGGGCAGGTCAGGCTGGCTCAAGTCCAGGCCGCCGGATTCCCGCCTCTGGGCCAGGACAAGGGCGATTTTGGGGATGGTTATCCAGGCTATTCCTGGCAAACAACAGTGACCAGCGGCGGTAGCCTGCCGGGCGTGCGCAAAGTAACGGTGACCGTATCCTGGCGGCAGAATCAGCAGCCAGGGGAAATGACAATCGAAGTTTACCTCACCCGAAGACAGGGTGGATCATTTCAAATTCCCAGCGATCTACCCGGAGGCCTCAAAATACCCGGAGTTGGAGATGCACGGATGTGATGAACTATCCTATTACCCCATCAAACCACGGCCACAGAAATACATTCGGCTGCGTCACCAGAGGTTTCACCCTGATCGAGGTGATGCTGGCCGTGGCTATTCTGGGGATCATCACCACCGTGATCTATAGCAGCCTCATCCAGGGGTTGAAGACGGTGGAAGAATGCCGGGAATCCCAAGAGACATATCAAATCGCCCGGGTCATATTTGACCGGATGATTCGCGACCTGTCGTCGGCTTATGTGTCACCCAATGTCAAGAAGGCACCTACCTCACCTTCCGGGCGAAAAGCATTCTACGGCCTCATCGGTCGCCGGTTCGATGATAGTCAAGGAGCAAAGGACACCCTGTGCTTCACCTCGATGGCTCACCTGGATACAGGAGGTAATTTCGACAACCAGGTCCTGACCCGAATCGGATATTATCTCGACCAGGATCCGTTGCAAGACGGCTTCATTCTATTCCGCCGAGACAATCCGGTCTTAGATGATGACCTGGACAAGGGCGGTGTGGCCATGGAACTGGGGGAACGAGTGGCGGGATTGCGATTCCGGTACGTGGATCCGGTCCAGGGCATTCTCGATCTCTGGGACAGCACCTCGCCGGAGCGGAACAACGTCTTACCGCAACAGGTGATCATCACCCTGACTCTGGTGGACCGGGCCAAGGAGAAAAGAACCTTTGAGACTCGGGTATTCATCCCCATGACCACCGCCCCCGTCGGATAGTCGCCCGTCATGGTAACCAAACTACGTGATTTGACGTTTTTATACTTGGAATGGTCATAAATGAAGCTTCTTAATCCTATTGTTGCTGGTGGCTCGCTCCTGGTTACTTGTTTAAAACAGCCAGCAATCTGCAACCAACAACCAGCAACGGGTAACCAGCAACGAGCAACCAGCAACCGGAATGGATTGAACCAGCGGGGTATGGCGCTAATTCTGGCTTTGCTGGTGGTGGCCATTCTGACTACGGCTATTCTAGATTTCACCATCGGCACTCGAGTCAATCTAACTCTGGCCGGACACTCGGCCGGCTATTCTCAGGCCATGGCTGCGGCCCAATCCGGCGTGAATTTTGCCCTGGTGGCCCTTCAGGAGGAGACGGCCAAATATACCTCCTTAGATCAACACTGGGCTAAGTTTTCTCAATATGCCGGGATATCGGAGAAGTTATTCACTCAAGGACGATTTACTGGTAATATCTCTGACTTGAGTGCCAGGATAAATATCAATCTACTGGCCCGCCCTACCCCAGATAAGAACACCCTGGAACAACTTGAGCGGCTTTTTGACGTCCTGGGTCTGGATCGGCAACTCATCGATGCTATCCTGGATTACATCACCCCAGGTGATAACCCTCGTCCTTATGGGGCCAAAAATAGCTATTACCGGAGCCTGGATCCACCCTATTCCTGCAAGAATGGTCAGTTGGACGACTTGAACGAGCTCCTGCTGGTCAAGGGGATGACCAGGGAAATTTATTATGGCCGAAAAGAAAAAGACGGCCAAAAGATTGTGCCGGGATTGAGTGAGTTCTTAACCGTTCAATCCGGTGACAGGATTAATGTCAACACCGCGCCCGCGGAGGTCCTGGCCGCGCTCTTCAAGCCTCCCGATATCAGTCTGGCCAGAACAATCATTGCCCACCGTAACGAGACGCCTTTTAAAAGCACCCAGGACTTCCTCAATGTGCCTGGTGTCAAGGAGGCTGGAGGACAGCTTTCGAACATTGATACCACCAGCCAATTTTTTTCCATCAAGATTACCGGATTTAGCGGGGAAGCGTCTTGCGATATCGCGGCCAATGTTAACCGGTCTAGTAACCAGGTCAAGCTCTTAACGTGGAGGGTATTCTGAAACTGGATCTGCTCAGCCTGGTAAAGGTTTTTTTGTCTCAACAGGAGGCGGTCGGCCTGGATATCGGAAGCCAGAGGATTAAGGCCATCCAGATTCGGGCCAGTTTCAAGGGCCTGGAGGTGACCCGGTTCGCGTCCGTCGCCGTGCCCAAAGGCAGCGGGGGTGATCACGGGCATGACGTGGCCGAGACGATCAAGTCCATGTTCGAACAGCATGGCTTTCTCAAAGAACCGGTGATCTCGGCCGTGTCTATTGGGGCCGCCATGGTCCGGACTATGTCCTTGCCCTTCAAAGACCCGGTCAAAGCCAGGCAGGCGATTCCGTTTGAGCTGGAATCCCACTTGCCCCTTCCGGTGGATGATCTGCTGGTCCAGGCCTATCCTTTACCGCAGGATAGCCAGGACCGGGGACTCATCTATACGGCTTTTGGGGTCAGGCGGGAAATTATTGAGGCCCACTTAAAAGTGCTGACCGAGGCGGGCCTCGACCCGGTCAAAGTGGGCCTGGATACCCTGGCCTTGGTCAACGTGTTGCTGCATTTTCATCCCCCAGCGGGTCATGGCTCCACGGTGTTGTTGGATATAGGGGCCGGTAAAACCACCCTGGTGGTGCTGGACAGAGGTAAGCCGATAATCATTCGCTGCCTGGATTTTTCAGGTCAGGAAGTCACCGCGTTTGTGGCTCACGCCCTGAACATTTCGGTTGAAGAAGCGGAGAAATTGAAACTGGCCAGGGGGCGTCTGTCCCCGCCGCACGAGGAGGATCCATCTCTTCGTCGGGATGACTTACCGCTGGTGGCCGCGCTCAATGAAGTTCATCAGCCTTTGCTCAATGAAATTCACCGGAGTGTCATCGCCTTTATGGATGAAACCGGATTCGAGACGATTAATCATTTTTTTGTCACGGGTGGCGGGGCCAGTCTGCCGGGACTGGATCAGGTCCTATCCCATCTGCTAGAGGCGCCGGTGCGTCGGCTGGATTTTGGCCCCATCTCTTTTAATCAGCCCGTTGACCGGGCCAGTCTCCGGGACATCTCTCTGGCCTACGGGGTGTCCCTTGGTCTGGCCATGTCCCTCCCGACGAATAGATCGACCTTTTTGGATTTTCGGCAGGAGGAGTTTGCCTTCAAACGGGCGGCGGCTGAAATTAAGGGCCGTCTGTGGTATATCTTCATGGCCGTCGTAGTCATGCTGCTTCTAACCTCGACCAACTTTTTCTTTAAGTTGAACGATCAACAAAAACAGTATGATGAACTGAGGAAGCAAGTTGACCAGGTATTTAAGTCAACCCTGCCGGAAGTGACCGGGATCGTCAATCCCGTGGCTCAGATGCAGACCAAAATCAGCGAGCTAAAGAAGGGATTGCCCGGCTTATCCAGCACCAGTCAAGAAGACTCCGCCCTGGAGATATTCCGGCAGTTGACTCGCGTGATTTCCGGCTTTGAAGAGGTCCGGGTCATCGACCTGGTCATCACCCCGCCGGAGGTGACCTTGACCGGGGAAGCTAAGTCTTTTAACCAGGTGAATAAAATTCAGGAACAACTGCAGGGGCTGAAGATTTTCAGCCAGGTTAAGATGGAGGCCTCAAAACCCACGGCTAATCGACCAGTTATCGAGTTCAGATACAAAATCACC
>JADFXK010000126.1 GCA_015233625.1 Deltaproteobacteria bacterium
AGATCAACACCGGCCTGGCCAACCAGGGTCTGGCCACCGATGTCACGGCCTTAGCCGTTGATCTTGCGGGAACGGTCTATGCTGGCACCTATGGTGGCAGAGTGTTCAAGACGACCAATGGCGGGACGTCGTGGACCCAGGTCAGCACCGGCTTGACCAAGCACAGTGTCATGGCCCTAGTCGTGGACTCGGCCGGGACGGTCTATGCCGGCACCGGGATCAGTTATGAAGACACCGGCGGCGGGGTGTACACGACGATCAATGGTGGGGTGTCGTGGACCCAAGTCCGCACCGGCCTACCCTCCGCCAATGTCAAGGCCTTCACCGTGGAATCGGCCGGGACGGTCTTTGCCGGGACTGACGGTAGTGGGGTGTTCAAGACGACCAATGGCGGGACGTCGTGGACCCCTATCAACAGCGGCCTGACCAACACCGGCGTTGACGCCTTAGCCGTGGACTCGGCCGGGACAGTCTATGCCGGTACCAGCGGCAGCGGGGTGTTTACCGGCACTTTTGATGGTCCTGCCCTAACCAAGACTAACTATGATTTCAACGGAGACGGCAAAGCCGATATTCTCTGGCGCAATACGGTCACAGGAGAAGTTTGGTCGTACTTGATGAATGGCGCGGCCATTGCCTCCCAGGGATCTGTTGGTGTCGTCAGCGACGTGAATTTGAAGATTCAAGGAATAGGTGATTTCAACGGAGATGGCAAAGCCGAAATTTTGTGGCGCAATGTTGCCACAGGGGAAGTTTCGCTGGATTTGATGGATGGAACGTCTATTTATTCCCAGTATTTTGTTCATGGCGTCCCTAACTTGAGCTGGAAAATTCAAGGAATCGGTGACTTTGACGGGGACGGCAAGGCGGATATTTTATGGCGGCACGCGGTCTCCGGGGAAATTAGGATGGACCTGATGGATGGCACGTACATTGGTGCCGAGGCATCTGTTGGTGTCCTGAAAGACTTGAATTGGCAAATTAAAGGGGTTGGTGATTTTGACGGGGACGGCCTGGCCGATATCCTCTTACGCCACGCCTTAACCGGTGAGCTTTATCTGGTCGTGATGAATGGTCCTAAGGTTTCCTCCATAGCCCATATTGGCGCTGTCGCAGATTTGAATTGGCAAATTCAAGGGGTAGGTGATTTCAATGGGGACGGCAAAGTCGATATCCTCTGGCACAATGCGGCCACTGGGGAAGTCTCTATGTGGCTGATGAATGGCCCGGCCATTGTTTCCCAGGGATCTGTTGGTGTCCGCAGCGATTTGAATTGGCAGATTCAAGGGATCGGTGATTTCAACGGGGACGGCAAAGCCGATATCCTCTGGCGCAACGCGGCCACTGGTGAAGTCTCTATGTGGCTAATGAACGGCCTATCCATTGTTTCTCAGGGATCTGTTGGTGTCGTCAGCGACTTGAATTGGAAACCTCAAATGTTATTCGGCCCGTAAGGGCTCACGGAGGCCGCGGTCGAGCCGGCCGGTTTGGGTCAAAGGTTGCAATGGGCGTTTGGGGTGTGGCTGGTCTGGGCCAACCGTCCGGTTAAAGCCTAACCCCGTCACCCGTAACGCACCACCCGTAACCTTTGACCTGGTTAAATTTGAATGGCCATGACCAGTTGCCGCTAAGCAATGGGGATTTTCGTGGGGATGGGTTCATCGAAATTGGCCGTCAAGATCAGACCGACATCGTCGTACGCGCTTTTGACTCTAAATGGCAGTCTCTTAAACAGCTTGATCATCCCCACATTGTTGGTCGTCGTATAGGCGACGAGACCTCGGATGCCGTGTTCCCGGGCCGTCTTGGCCAGTTTCTCCTGGACGATGGAGGAGACACCTTTGCCCTGCCAGTCTTTGGCTACGCTGAAGGCTACCTCCGCCATGTTTCGGGCGGGTTCAATAAAGTAGCCACCTACGGCGATGATTTCCTCAAAGCCAACCTCGCCGATCACCGCCACGATGGTCATATCGTGAATATAATCAACTTGATAAACATCGGCCATCTCGTCACGGACAAACGACGTTTTTTCGTGGAGAAAGCGGCGAACCACGTCTTGGCGGTCCAGGTTATAGAAATGTTCTTGGATCATCCGTTCATCCGTGGGCTTGGCCGGTCGGAATAGCACCTGTTGGCTTTTGATGACGCGTGTTTCCTCGATGTTTAGCGGATAAACGCTCCGGATGGTATCGGCCAGTGTCCGCTCCTTGCCCAGCAGTCCCATTTCCTTGGCCCGGTAGAACAGTTCGTCGCGGAAGTCGGGGTGGGCAATGCTGATCATGGCAATGGCCCGTTCCTGGAGGTTCTTGCCGAACAGGTTGACCACTCCGTATTCGGTGACCACGTATTGGACCTCGGCCCGAGGAACAATCACCGGAATGTCTTCCAGACTGGGCACGATCCGGCTGCTTTTGCCGTCCATGGTCGTGGATGGGAGGAGAAGCATGTTCTTCCCTCCCGGTGACAGGCTGGCTCCCCGGATGAAGTCCATAATCCCGTTGACGCCGGAGAAATGGTTGTAGGGGAGGGCATCTGCGGCCACCTGTCCGGTCAGATCCATGGCCATGACCACGTTCAGGGCCACCATCTTGTTGTGCTGGGCGATAATAGTCGGGTTATTGACATAATCGGAAGGGTGGAACTCGATGCTGGGATTGTCATGAAGGAATTCGTAAAGATTCTTTGACCCAATTGCTCCACTGGCCACCAGTTTGCCTTCGTTAAAGCCTTTCTTGCGATTATTAATCACGCCCATGGACACCAGTTGCATGATGCTGTCGCTAAGGAATTGAGTGTGGATGCCCAAGTCGTTCTTTTGGGACAGGCCGGCCAACAAGCCCTGGTGAGTGGTGCCCAGGCTCATCTGCATGGTGGACCCATCTTCAATCAATTTGGCCGCATACTGGGCGATCAGGTGGGCTGCCTCAAAGTCAGGGATATGGCCGATGGTCAAGAGTTCTTCATCATGCTCGACCACGACGTCAACTTCATTGACATGAATAAAACTCCGACCCAGGACGCGGGGCATTTTGGGATTGACCTGGGCAATCACCAGGTCGGCCGTCTGGGCCGCGGCCAGCGTCACATCCACACTTACACCCAAACTCATCCAGCCGAAATCGTCCGGTTCGGAGACCTGAATTAAGGCCACGTGAATGGGCAATTGCCGGCTCTTAAACAGGCGGGGGACAGCCGATAGATTTATCGGGGTGATGAAACGTTTGATCTGGGCCAGGCTGTGCGGTTTGGCTGAACCCAGGTAGAAGTATCGAACGTTGAATCCTCCATAGGCCTCCTGGTCATCGCCGGTGCCCATGAGGGAGACTTCCTGCCTCAAAACCCGGACGATCTCTAAGTCGGTAAAGTTAGAGGCCTGTTTGTTAAGCTCCTTGCTCAAGGCCATGGGTTCACCACACGAGGACCCGATAAAAATACGTTGTCCAGGTTTGATTAGCTTGATCGCATTTTCGGCGCTCCGACGTTTGGCAATGTAGTCGTCCGGCCAATAGTCGGCGGTAGCCTTTCTATAAGAATTCATTTTCAGTATCTCCTTATATTCTCAAGTAGTCCATCTGCTTCCAGGTCAGGATGCCCCAGATATAGCTCCTACCCGGCGACCAGGGATGGTCGAAGAAACGCTTTTGGAGTAGATGCCCATTGATTCCTATAGTGATGGAGATCAAGCGGGCGCCGATAACCAGACATCACGGTGATCCGTTGAGGTGGTTCGGGTGCCTATTTAAAGTTGTTCCCCAGGAGGCGCTATTTTATGAATTTTTAGGGCCAATTGTCAATAGAAACGGTCTCTCCGGGTTGAGATCGGAATCCCGATAGATTGATATTACTCCTTAAATGTCATTATTATTGCTCATAAAATTGCCCATTTTGATGAGGGCGATAAAAATTGAAGAAGGGGGGGGCGTCTGGAAATGTTTCAAGATTTTTGAAATCTTGATCAGTTACAACTAAATTGAGATGTTTTAGCCAGAAACGGCGGCGCTTTTCCTCCTAAGTGGGATGGTCCGGCGGGCCCTGGTGACCCCGGCGCGTCAAGGACTGGTCGGCAAAACTGTCGATGCGGGCCTCCGAGCATCTATAATTTCTTGACAAACTCTAAATATGAAGGTACTTTCAGGCCAAGCGGTCGCGCCCTTGATTGGAGACTCTTTATATCCTTTAGTCGCAGGAGGACAATTCCAATGACTTTTACCAAAGCCCACATGATTGACAGACTGAACGAACGCATAGACATCCCCAGAAAAAGATGCGCAGAGTTAATTGAATCAATGTTTGAAATATTAAAAAACACCTTGGAAGGTAGTGAAGACGTGCTCATTAGTGGATTTGGCAAGTTTTGCGTCAAACACAAACGGGAACGGATGGGACGAAATCCGGAAACGGGAGAGTCGCTCCTGCTGCCAGCCCGAAAGGTAGTTACTTTCAGCTACTCCTGGGCATTAAGAGAGAAGATGAACGAAGGAAAGTAAGGGCGCCGAAACAGCGAATCCGTCACCCTCGGGTCTATTTAGTTAGAGTATGAGTTGGCCGCATGATACTAACCCGATGGGGTGGCCGCGAAATTTAGTGTAGTACTGTTCAGATTAGGTTTGGCCCGGCTGTGCTGGACGCCAACAAATGAATTCTTGAGATGCCATCTGGGCCGGCTAACTCCCTAATAGTCTCTTCCGCGTCTTCCCGTTTTATCTATGTGATCAATAATGGCCGAGGTTAGGCCCTGTCCATTTACCAACCTCAGGTTTTGTTTATTGTGCCGAAGTAGCGCGTCCCATCCATCTGGTGGCAGAACCGGGGAGGTCTGAATCAAATGCCGACTATTGCCCTGGCCCTGAAGGAAATGGCAGAGACGTTTCCGGAAAATGACGCGGTGGTCCATTGTCAAAGGCGAGTTCGGTGGAGCTATGCCGCATTTTTCAAATTGGTGCAGCAAGCCGCCCTGGGGTTACAACAGCATGGCATCGGCCGAGGCGCCCATGTCGGCATTTGGGGCCGAAATTGCCCGGAATGGTTGGTTAGCCAATATGCCCTAAGCCTCTTGGGCGCGGTCTGGATCCCGATTGATCCCGGATGCCGGGCCAATGATCTGGCTTATATGCTGGACCATTCCGACGCCACCGCCCTGATCATGCCTGATGAATTTCGGCCGGTGCTTTGGGCGGCGCAGAATCACTCCAAAGACGCCGATAGTCTGCGGTCCTTGGCAAGGGTATTTGTCTGGACGGAGGGAGAGGCGCAGCCGGGAGAGATTGCCTGGTCTGAATTGATCCAGGGGGACCAGCGGGTGGACCAGGGCTGGGTCGACGACCTGCTCGACCAGGTGTCTCCAGAAGATGTTGTCAGCATCATGTATACTTCGGGCACCACCGGCCAGCCCAAAGGGGTGATGCTCAATCATCGGACGTTGATCGAAAGGTCAATCGCGGCCACGATGCGCCAAAGGATTACTTCCAGAGACCGGCTGGCTTTATTTTTTCCATTGTACCACATGTTTGGAAATACATGTATTTCCCTTTCGGGCATAATCCGAGGAGCTTCGCTGGTCATCCCTTCGGATGCCTTTGACCCACACCTGATTTTATCGGCCTTGGCCGCTGAAAAATGTACGGCCGTTTATGCTGCACCCAGTATGATCGTGGCCCTGATGAATGAACCTGACTTCACCGGCTACGACTTGACCGCCCTTAGAACCGGGGCCGTTGGAGGGGCGCCTTGCCCCCTGGAGTTGATGAAGAAGATCGTCCATGACCTGGGGGTGAAGGAAATTACATTGGGTTATGGATTGACGGAAGCTTCCTCCTGGATAGCCATGACCCATCCCGATGATCCTCTGGATCTGCGCGTGGCTACCGTGGGAACGCCTTTGCCGGGATGCGAAATCAAAGCCATAGATCCGGTTACCGATCAGGCCGTGCCGCGGGGCATCCCTGGTGAAATTTGTACCCGTGGCAGCGTCATGTTGGGCTATTATAAGTCTCCCCAGTTGACGGCCCAGGTGGTCGACGAGGATGGCTGGTATCACACCGGGGATCTGGGCGTCATAGATGACCGAGGTTATATCAGGATTACCGGTCGCATCAAAGACGTGGTGGTTAAGGATGGTCGGGAGATTTATCCCACCGACATCGAGAACGTATTATACCGATTACCCCAGGTGGCTGAAGCCCAGGTTTTTGGAGTCCCCCATCCCGTCCGGGGAATGCTCCTATCCGTTTGGATCAAGCCGAAGCCGGGAAATGTGATAACGATTGAAGGTACATTGAATTTTCTGCGATCAGAGTTGGGGGAAGAGCATCTGCCTGATCTGATCAAGGTAGTGACTTCATTTCCGGCCACCCGGTCGGGTAAAATTCAAAAATTCAGGATGATCGAGATGACCCTGGCCGAGCTTCGAGAATAAGGCTGGAGTTACCCGGTCCGACTTGGGGTTGTCCAACCGGACCCTGAGATCGGCAAAGTCGCCTCTATGTGAGTCTGAAAAAGACTTGCGTCAAGATCCGTATCCTGTTCCGCGTCTAACTCCGACAGACCCCAATGGACATGCCCTCATACTCTCCAAGGTTGACGCAACCCTTACATTTCTGACAGGTTCCTGGGGTTACCCGGTTCGGCCGGGCAGCAGGTTGTCCAGCAAGACCCTGAGATCGGCCAAAGTCGCCACCGCATAATCCGGAGGCTGGTCCTCAGGCCGCATGGGCGAAGGGCGTCCGTTGGTCAGCAACACGGTGACGGCGTCGGCCTTTTGCCCGGCCAGGATGTCGAAACGATAATCGCCCACGACCATGATTTCGGTCGAAGGCACCTGCAGCAATCGGGCTGCCGCCAGCACCCCGGCCGGGTCCGGCTTGGGGGCCACGTCGTCTCGCGTCAGGATGAAGGCGGCCTGATCCTTGACACCGGGACTGAACTTAGTTAAGGCCAGGTCTAAAGAGGGTCTTCCATTGCGCGTCAGGATGCCCCAGGGTAGTCCCCGGCGATGGAGCCAGGCCAGCAAATCAGCCGCACCGTCATTAGGCGCGGACTTCTCGGCCGCCTCCATCTCGAATTTCTCTACTGTCTCCAGGGCCTGAGGCAGACGTTCCGGGTCCAGGGTGTCCAGAAACTCCAAGATGGCCATGGCCGGAGGGCAGGCTAAAGCGCGCTTGATCCCGGCAAAGTCTATTGATCCCGGCCTGGTCAAGGTCCCGTCAAAATCAAAAACCAATCCTTTGATAACCATAGCTTGTGTCACCATAATGCTGGGTGGTTGGGTGGTGTGGTCATGAATTCCTCGGATGTCATTAATACAACTCATCAGGTTCAACTGCAAGCCCGATTTGTCGGCGCGGCCTTGGGAACGTTTGTCGGCGATACCCTGGGCATGCCGGTGGAAGGGTGGTCCCGAAAACGGATCAAGGAACGTTTTGGCTGGCTTACCGACCTGCAGCCGGGGCGTCTCCCGGCCGGGCATTATACTGATGACACGGAGATGATGATTGGACTGTGGGAGACGCTGGTCAGTTGCGGAAACCTGGACCCGGCCGTCGCAGCAGCCAACTTTTTGCGGAATTACCATCCGGAACGGGGATATGGCGGCCGGATTCAGGGGGTGATGACTCGCCTGGCTCAGGGGGCTGACTGGCAAGATGTGGGCACCGACAGTTTCGGCAACGGTAGCGCCATGCGGGTGGCGCCGGTGGGTTGCTTCTTTTCCCGGAACTTAGATCTGGTCAAACACAAGGCCTTGATATCATGTGAAATTACCCATAAGCATCCCCAGGCCAGAGCCGGCGCCGTGGCAGCCGCGGTAGCCACAGCCATGGCCTTGGAGGCCGGAATGTCAGGTCGAACAAAAAATCCCGAGACATTTTTGCCTGTTATCATTGAGCTGATTCGTGGCCTTGATGAACCATCCGCCCAGAAGATGGCGGCGTTATCCGATATTCAAGGGGGTGATCCGGCCTCTCTGGCCGAGCAGATCACCCGGATGTACCGATGCAATGTCATGAGCATGGAGGCGGTTCCCCCGGCCTTGGCTTCGTTTTGGTACACGGACAGCTTTTCTGATGCGGTCTTATTGGCGGTCAATTTAGGCGGGGATACGGACACCATCGGGGCCATGGCCGGGGCTGTGGCTGGGGCCTATTACGGTGTTTCGTCAATCCCGGAGGAGTGGTTGGCCGGGTTGGAGAACGGCCCCAAAGGCAGGGACTACGTGATCGATCTGGCGACCAGAGCCGTGACCATGTCTTGGTCGGCCACCGTTCCGCAGGTTTAAACGCCGGAGTCGGGAGCGTCTTGGTGACGGAACCAGTTCTTTTTCTTCTTGTCGGTCAAATCACCCATGGGTCCGGGATAAATCCGACGGTCTTCCAATGGGGTCGGTTTAGTCACGGGCGGCCATTTTTCCGGTTGGGGGTCAGGCCCTTCTTGGGTCACCGGTGAGGGATCTCGGTCAATCATGACCGGATGGTGGTGGAGATCGGAATTCGGCACCGGAGTGGTGAATTCTAATGGAATCCCGTTGGGGTCAAAAGAATAGAGGGAATGGATGAAACCATGATCGACCACTTCCGAGACCCAGAACCCGGCCGTTTCCAACTGGTCTTTAAGCTCCCACAAGTCTTCGTCTTTGGCCACTTCCAGGGCCAGGTGATCAAAGATGAAGGGTCCGGCCACCGGGTAGCCATGGTCTTTTTCCGGGACAGCCTCAACTTTCGGCCATTCAAAGAAGACAATCATAGACTTATCTGAGATTTCAAAAAGATATTGTCGGTACCCTGGCTTGCCCCAACCGGCCACCAGCCGCATCCCCAGCAGGTCCCTCCAGAACCTGATAGTGCGATCCATATCTCCTGTGGCCAGAGCCAGATGATTAACTCCGACAAATTTTGCCATCAAACATCCTTTCCTAATGGTTGTCGCCGGTTGTTTAATTATGGTATCTTTTTAAAGAGGTTAACTGCAGAGGACGCGAAGTCGGGAATGTATCCGCAGATTTCGCAGATGACCGCAGATGGATTAGGCCCGCCGGCGGCTGCGTTCATGCATCTTTTTAATCCTGTGCAACTCAGCGCAATCTATGGATTTAATCATGGCCCTTGACGCTAATCACTTGGCGAACTCGTCGAATTCAGGTAATCTACTATCAAAACGGGGCGGAGTCAATTGATATCGAAATACATCGGATCCGAGCCGGGTTAGCTGGGGTAGGAAATAAATCGGTCGGATACTGGCAACAACTTACTGTTATCGTATATATTTTTTTTAGATTGATAAGGCTAACATGACCGGCTGTTTTGAAGCGGGTTCATTTTTCTTGACCCCTAGACCGTTATTTGGTAGCCTCTAACGTTTAAATCATATTAATCATTGCTGCGGTAAAGACCAGGCCTGACTCCTTTGAGTTTTCTTTCTTTTTTTTATAGCTTTCGGCTGGCGAAGCGTTCCGGGACACCGCTCCGGATATTATCTACATTCCAGTCCATCCCGTTTCCGGTTAGGTGCCCAGGGCAGTCCGGAAGCGGTCGAACCACAGGTTTTTTATGGGTATCAACATCGTTAGGAGGAAAAAATGCTTATTCCAAATGGAGAACAGTTGCTGGTCATCCTGGTCATCGTCCTGATCGTTTTCGGGGGGAAGAAAATTCCTGAATTGATGGGCGGCTTGGGAAAAGGAATCAAGAGTTTTAAGAAAGGGTTGAACGCGACGGATGACGAGTTGGAGCCGAAGCCGGAACACGCCGAGAAGCTGGAGCAAAAACAGGATAAGCCCCAATAAAGGATGTCCAGGCGCATACACTTGACCTGCTGATGAACTAGAACATTGTCCGCCTGACTTGACCAGCCGGAAACGCCCACCAGCGACTTCAGCCTTTTGGCGGGGGGTAAACAGCAATGTTAGGTATCACTGAATTAATTCTCATTTTCATTGTGGCCCTCATCTTTCTTGGTCCGAATAAACTCCCGGAACTGGCTAAGACCCTGGCTAAAGGGATCCTGGAATTCAAGAAGACCGTGAATGATTTTAAGGAAAATCTGGATATCGATGAAGATCTCAAAAAAGATA
>JADFXK010000127.1 GCA_015233625.1 Deltaproteobacteria bacterium
CGGCAGGTCCGATCAACCTGACCCTCTGCAGTCAAGGTCAAGTGGATCACTTTGCCGTAAACCACTCCAACTGCCGGGTCGCTGGTGGCCGCCATCAACACCTGGACGGCCTCTCGATCGAGGATGTCATCGTCATCCAAAAAACCGATCCATTCACCATTAGCCGTCCGCAGTCCGGTATTTGCGGCACCCGACCGACCCAGATTCCGCCCATGAACGACGTATCTTATGTCTTCCAGGCCCCGGCCATACATGCTTATCAAGTCTTCGACGTCACGACCGCCATCGTTAACCACCCCCAGTTCTATCGGCCGATAAGTCTGATCGGCCACGCTCCGGACGGCTTCGATTAGCAATTCCGGCCGGTCCTTTGTCCGAATAATAATTGACACCAGAGAATTCATAACTTAGCAGTTTCAGATTGCATTGCCGGTTGTCTACCGTCTGTTATCGGTTCAAAACCACCAGTACCGAGTAACCCGCCACCCTATGATTGAAAGATATAACCTGGTCGTTCGAGGCCTACAAAACTAATTTGTGCATTCGGCCTCATCACAGGCTGGATAACACCAGGAGCAACCACCGTCAACCACATCTTCCCAAAAATCCCGTCTTCTTCATCTGTAGACACCCCATATATCGGGGATTTACTGCATAATAACGCTGTGTTAATTCCATGGTGCAGATCGATGTCTCGGAATGGTAAATTTGCCGTCATCTAAAACGGCATGAGGTGTGGATTAAAGAAAGGATCTCTTTTTATCACATGGCCCCACCTGGCCTGCATATATTCCTTCTCATTTGCCTTGTCGAGCACGTGGCCCCGGCTCTTGGATTCATGGTGTATGAGACAAGCGTAAGGAGTGTAAACAATCCAGTATCCGGCTTCGCCCAGGCGGAGGCAGTAGTCCACGTCTTGAAAAGCCGTACCCAGCCTTTCTTCAAACCCGCCGAACCCCTTAAAGAGGGCTTTGCGAGTCATTAGACAGGCGCCGGTCACCGCACTGTAGTTCCGAATGACATTCATGTATCCGTTATAACCGGGACTATCCCCAGTGAGACCTTGGTAAACATGACCGGCGACACCATTATGACTTAAACCCAAGACTACCCCGGCGTGCTGCACCGTCCTATCCGAGTACAAAAGTTTTGCCCCAGTCGCCCCCACTTCAGGCCGGCAGGCATGTTCCAATAGCGCAGTGAGCCAATAGGGCGTTATGATCTCCACATCGTTGTTCAAGAATAGGAGAAAATCTCCCCTGGCCTGGTCGGCGCCCAGATTATTTATTTTCGAATAGTTAAACGGCAAATCATAGGATATAACTTGATGGGGTAGCTTGGCTAAATACTCTTTGGTCTGGGCGTCACTCTCGTTATCCATAATGATTATTTCATAATTATCATATTCAGTCTTCTGGGTCAAGGTCGTCAGACATTTGTCTAGTAAGTTGACCTTGTTCTTGGTGGGAATGATGATCGTTACCAGGGGCCGGTCGGGAATCCGGCGGGTCACCCGGAAGAAATTGAAAAATTGTCCCACAGTTACTTTTCCTGGAATGTTTCGGCGAGCCAGGGCATCGGTCAGGGCCTTGATAGATGCGCTGTTCGTTTCTTCTACGGCCTGTTCCTGGGCGGAGATTGAGCCGCTATGCTTCCGCCAGTGGTACAATACCTTCGGGATGTGGTGAATCCGGTCTGTCTTCTCAGTAAACCGGAGCACCAAGTCGTAGTCCTGGCTAATCTTAAACTCAGGGCGAAACCCGCCGATCTGGTCGAGAATACTCTTCCTAAACACGCCCAAATGAACCGTGTACATGGTAGACAATAAAAGGTCTGGAGACCAGTCCGGTTTGAAAAAGGTTTCGATGGCCTCACCATCTTCATTAATCTTGACCTCGTCGGTATAGATCATGTCGGCGTGGGGATGCTTCTGCAAATAGAAGGCGAGTTCAAACAAGGCCAAGGGCGGAAGTTCGTCGTCATGGTCCATCAAACAAACGAATTCGTTACCGGCCAGAGCAATGGCCCGATTCGTTGCTTCGGCGACACCTAGATTTTGTTCGGCCCGACACGTTCTTATTCGTTTATCTCTTTCGGCATATCTGGAAACGAATTCGAAGACATGTGGCTTGGTTGAAGCATCGTCAAAGATAATAAGCTCCCAGTAGGGATAAATCTGGCTCAATATTGAGTCCAGGGTCTTTCTGAGATGGATCAGCCGGGTGTTGTAGGCCGGAATGACAATTGAAAATGTAGGATAATAGTCGAACAGGGCCATATCCTTACGTGCTTCCTCATATGTCTCCTCAGAACAGGGAATTTGCTCAGTTAATTGCTGGTACTTCCGCTGAGGATCCATCTCCGGTTGACTATGATGGTGCATAAACCGGTAGTATGCTTGGTGTAGACTGCCTTTCAAGCCATGTCTCTTAATTCCCTTCGCCTCGCGGACCAGAGGCCTGAGCACATCCAACACCATGTTTTTAGCCCGATAATACACCTGCAGAGCCCGCCAGCCTCGGGCGGAGTAAATCTGCATCAATGTCCCTTGAATTTTCTCCGTCCGGACGTTAGCCTTGTCCAGCTCTATTCTATTCAGATCTAATTCCGCCTCTTTTTGATGCAGGATTTCCTGTTGATGGCGCAATTTTTGGGCCAACTCTTCCTTGTCGCTATACGCCTGCCCATGTTCCGGCTGGTCAACGGCAGTAGGAAGGTTATTTTTCGTCCAAAGACCTGACTCAAGTTCCTTAAATATATCTAACTGTCGGTATTCATCTAATATTTTACCATTGTCATTTCCGACGGCGGGTTTCTCGGAAGCTGCCGCCGTCTGTTTTTCAGCATAGACGTCTTGATAATAGGTGAGAAAACTATGCCGTAAAAAATCATACAAGGTGCGCTTAGGTAAGCTCTCGGTCTTTGAAAGTAATCTGGCCCAGGATGATTGCGGATGGTGGCAAAACTGGCTGAGCGGCTCTATAACTTTTTCCCACCGGAAATGGGTGCTGGCCAAAAGAGATGCCTGACGTGACATGTCTCCCATCAAGACCGGGTTTTCCAACAGGTGAATAATTTTTTCCGCCACATCGCCTGGATCTCCCGGTCTCACCTTGAATCCCGCCGCGTTCTTGTCAATCAACTCACTCAACCCATCCCCTTCGGTACAGATTACCGGTTTGCCTCCCCAGAGACAGTCCACAATCCTGGTCCGAAAGGAAAACTTTGTTTCCAGCGTATCCAGATAGGTCAAGACCACAATGTCCGATTCTTTGTACATATTGGCCCGGTCATCATAGGGCAACCAATCGTAGAAGAAGACTCGCCGACCTAATAATCCAGAAGATTCAGCTAATTCTTTGGTTACCCTGAATCCATCTTGGGAATAGGTAGGGGACACTGGATTATGGGCCCCGACAAAAACCAAAGCCACACGCTCAATTTGTTTGGCCACCAAAGAAAAGGCCCTGACTGCTGTCTCACCATCAAACCAGGGATAAATACCTCCCGGCCACAGAACTATCTGCCAGTCTTCCGGAATCAGTTTCTCCTTAATAAATGGAGTTCCCGTGTATTTGGGCGGAGTAGAAGGAACACCGGTGGGGATAACCTCAAACATGTGATCAGTTATTTCGCCGGGACCAATCCGGCCCAACGCCGACAACATACCTAACAGGAAGTCTTTTTGACGTTCGTTAGCCGTAACGAAGAAATCACCATACAGCAAGGCCGCAAAAATATTTTCTCTAATTCGTTCCAGATCCAGGAAAAACGCCTCACGCCGACCATATAAGTTGGAACAAGCCAGGGTCGCAAAAAGCTCAGGATCAAATAGATCCACCACTGTCGGAATATTCTTGACTCTACTTAAGAATCTCTTAGCAATATAATGGCTTAGAATACAAACATCTTTTCCAGAGCAGAGTTCCTCCAACGTGTCATCAGACCAATGGGCAAACTCCAGAGAAGGTGGCTGATCCGAGATACCGGAGCCATCAGCATCGGCCGTCGCTTCAATTGGTTTGTTGACCGGTTCGGCCAAGACGACATCATGCCCTGATTGACATAAAGCCCGGGCCATTTCAAGAGACCGAATAGCCGGGCCGGTGATAACCCGGTCTTTGGTCCGTAGGGACATGGTGGATATGATAAGCACTTTACTCATGACAACTCCACTTTAGTGGTTACCGCAACGTCCGGATGGGGCAAATCAGACGCCGTTCCAGAGAAAGGGGTGGTTGAAGTCCCCTTCTTGATGTTCCGCCGCGCCGCCAGGGCCTGAGGGAGCAAGGCTAGTGTTTCCCGAGCACACGGTGATTTAAGAATATATCTCCGATATCTAAAACATATAGTCAAAAACTGCCAGATAACCTGCGGGACAGAGCCATTCTTGACGTTCATCAACAGTAAATTCTTGGCACTATGATGCAGCGTTAGAGGGCTCAGATAGGAAGTGGAACCGCTCCCATGATGATAAACCACTGAGGCTGGCGTGATCACGATCTTCCAACCGGTTCGCCTAAGCCGCCAGGACAGATCAACATCTTCGTGGTAAGACCAAAAGGACTCGTCAAAAAGGCCCACCTGACTCAGCGCCTCCCTGCGATAAATGGCGCTACAAGCGCAGGCAGCGGACACTGGTCCCAACCGGCCGGCCGAGGCCCGCTTATTTCGGAAACCTCGGTTCCGGGGATACCCCGTGGAAGAAATGTCTATCCCGGCA
This sequence comes from Deltaproteobacteria bacterium, assembly GCA_015233625.1. Classification (GTDB taxonomy): domain Bacteria; phylum Desulfobacterota; class JADFXK01; order JADFXK01; family JADFXK01; genus JADFXK01. The sequence continues at coordinate 4,724 of JADFXK010000127.1, forward strand.
TTATAGATCAATTCCGGATTATCATAAAACAAGACCAACGACTGGGCGGCTCCGATGGCCTTATCGGCGTCCATGGTCTTGACCAACTCCAGCAGCCAGTCCTGGTCGACTCTGGTGTCGTTGTTCAAGGTAACCAGGTACCTTCCCGAGGCTTCAGATAGCCCCTGGTTGGTCCCCCGAGCAAATCCTTGATTAACCGCGTTGGAGACAATTCTCACCCAGGGGTACTTGCGGTTAACGTAATCCACACTGCCGTCATGGGAGCCATTATCCACCAGGATCAGCTCAAAGTCGGTGAATGACTGGTTCTTCACCGAGGTTAAGCATTCGTCTAAGAATCTTATTCCGTTCCAATTTAGGACAACAATGGACACCCGCGGGGTTCCTGGGATTGGCATTGGCTGTCCTTCTCTAAACCGAGACCTTAATTATGTCGTCCCGATAGTTCACCTTCTCCAATTTGACCCGGAGATGGTCGCCGGGGAACAGCGGAATGGAATTCGCAGTAGGCATATTCAATTCAAAAAGATACTCCTCCAAGATCATCCGGTATGAATGGGAGGATTTATCTAATACTTGAGCTGGCAACCAGTCCCCTACCCGGCTGGATAGATGCTTCAACAGCCAGTATCTGGTCCGCTTCTGTTTGACCAGGTTAGCCCGTTGCACCGCGGGCCTGACCACGGAAATTATTTCTTTCAGTTCCTCATCTTGGTAGCCCCGTTTGCCTTCCCTGATGTAATCCATTAATTGCCTTTGGGCAATCAGGTCTAAATACCGTCTGATCGGAGATGTCACGTTAGTATATGCCGGCAACCCCAATCCGGCGTGTGGTTCGGGCGTGATGTCCAATAAAAACCTGCTTAAAGCGCGGCGTTGCTTATAATCCAGGTAAAGATCAATCTCGCCCTCCGGCCGTTCAACTCTTTCTCGAGGCTCTCCCTGACTCCGAAAGGGAATGGGCAGGCCGTTATCCATGGCAAATTGCGCCATTAATCCATTAGCCATGATCATCAGTTCCGATATCAGCATCCGAGTAGGGGATTCGCGACTGATTAACTTTACCGTAATGTTCTTATTATCATCCACCCAAAGGAGCAATTCCGGAACAGATAAATCTACGGCTCCGGACTCTAGCCTTTTTTGACGGAATTTTCTCGTGATCTCATAGAGCAAGGTCATATCCCGATCCGAGCCGATCATTTCATCCGCTTCAACATAGGTAAGCTGACGATGAATGGTAATCAAGCTGGGCACAATATGAAACGACGTAATCTCAAAGCTGTCGTCGAGATCCACCAGGACGCTTACCCCCGGCTTTTCATCGTTGGGCATAAGGCTTAGGACCTGTTCGCTCATAACTTCGGGAAGCATGGGGATGCGTTTGTCAGGAAGGTAGATAGATGTCCCCCGTTCCCTGGCCTCCCGATCCAGTGGAGATCCTTTGGGGATGAACCTGGACACATCGATGACATGGACGCCCAGACGGTATCCCTCCGGAAGTCGTTCCAGGCTAATGGCGTCATCATGGTCGCGGGTGCCACTGGCATCGATGGTGATCAACGGAAGGGAGGTTAGGTCGACCATATCAGAGCAAGAGCGGGGAGGTGGAACGTCGAGGGAACACGCCTGGCTAAGTAATTCTTCGGAGAAGCTGGAAGGGACGCAGCACCGATGAAGAAATATATTTTCATCCTGATCAAAGATTCCAAAGTCCACCAGTAACTTGAATGGCGTCTCCGGATGAAATTTGTTGGCCCGTTGCATCACTTCCTTAGCCAACAGGTAGCACTCCGCCTCGCTGTTAAAGATGGCCACTTCTTTAAGCAGAGGCACAATAAGGGCCAGTTCTTCCTCTTTCAATTGCTCCGGGGTATCGATCATCATCTTAAGGATACTGGCCAGTTGTTCAATTTGGCGTTCTTTGGCCGCCTCCTTTTCCAGATTAAGTTTGATCGCTTCAACTTTTTCGATAGAGTTGGGGACGACCTGATCTTCCAACATCTTAAAGTGAAGTTTATCTTCAAACACGGCTCGGCAAATAGCCGAAAGATGATGAATGGTGACCGTTTCACCAAAGGTTAACTCGGCCAGATACCGGTATGAAAAAGGGCCGGGTTCAGCGTTCAGCAGATCCCACAGGTCCTCCGTGGAGACCCTTTTCTTAAGCTCTTCTCGTTTCTGAACGGTGGTTTGAATGGCTTGAAGCAAGCGGCCCCGGCCATCATCCACATTGCCCAGGAAAGGGCCGTCTATTAGAAGCCGCTTGGCCGACAAACTGACTTCCTTATTATTTTCGGTCAACAGCAATACCCGCGGCCCCTTGGCCTGCAGACATACGGCCGCAATTATAGACCTTTCATTTATGAATTCGACAAGTTGTCCTGACTCTGGCATATCGCCTTCTTCTAATCCTGCATCGGGTTACGGGGTTCGGGTCAAAGGTTGTGTGGCCTATGCTGACAATCTTGAGGTCGCCTCGAGCCGAGAAACGGAGTCCAAGACTCGCAACTCGCGACACACAACCAGCAGTATCAGATTACTCCCTGCCCAATCAGGTCACAAAGGAGTTGTTTGTAATCCAGCCCGGCCAGCTTGAATCCGGCCCGGCCATACAGCATATTGGCTTCCAGCAGTCTGTACCTTCCGGCAGCCAAACATATATCAAGCCCCACATCGTCAAACCGGCATTTCCGGCTCACCTCCAGGGCTAATGACACTACTTCCGAAGGGATATTCTCAAAGACGGCCTGGGCTCCTTGAAACAGATTACCCCGAAAATCGCCTCTGGCCATCACCCGCCGGTAGACCAAGGCAATGCGGTGAGCAATCACCACCACCCGGTATTCCGATTCGATATCAAGGAATTCCTGGATAAGAGCCACCTTGGTGATGCGACGATAGGCGGCCAGGTCCGCTGGTTGCTGGACCAGGAAGACACCACGGCCACCGTCCGAGGCCCGAGGCAGCTTAGCCACAAAGGGGAAATCAAAGTCCTTCAGGATTGAGTCCGTCTGGCGGCCATAATAGCACTTAGTTCGGGGAAATGGAATATCAAGGAGATTAAACAGGGTTGCTTGCTTTATTTTGTCCCCGGCGTACTCGTAGTCGTTGATCCCAGGAAAAATGCGCTTTCCCATAGCGAATAACGAGTGGGCATATAATTTGGTGGGAAAATAGATGACTTCCGCCTGTCTAATAGCTTCTATCTGCCAGGGCTCATAATCAGTTAAATTAGGGCGGATTCCCAGAGTCACCAGGTAAGGGCAATTCGCCAGGCGGCGGCCCAAGGCATACTTCAGAGGGTTCCCGTGTTTAACTTGTATCTTTTCCTCCGGCACCGTTTATCACGGTTTAACAAATGAAACATTCCCATGCCGGCCAGGCGATTCCGGAACCGTCTCAGGGTGGCCCGACGGCCGGGGAGTCATTACTCGCGGCCCAAAGAAAGGAGCGGAGAAATAAACATCGGCGCAGCCCCCCGGAGATTCAGCCGGTCCATGATGACATTGGCCAGCGTGGCGGTAAAAAGTTCCATAAATGGCCTTTTATCCTGATCGGAATAAATAATTTTGGCATCGGCCGCGGCCCCGGAAAGCTTCTTGGCTAATGCCACCGCATCCGCCAACCCCCCAAGCTGATCCACCAGGCCCAGTTTTTTGGCTTGCTCCCCGGTAAAAATCCGGCCATCTGCTATCGTCCTGATCTTGTCTTGCGGAATCTTCCGCCCTTCGGCTACCGCTCGAATGAACTGGCCATGGACATCGTCTAAGACTGACTGGAGGAGATCTTTTTCTTCGGCGGTCATGGGCCGGGATACTGAGCCAATATCTTTAAATTTTCCGGCCTTAAGAGTGATAAAATTAAGCCCGACTTTCTTTATTAACTCTTCTACGTTGGCGAAGTCCATGATCACCCCGATACTCCCGGTTAACGTGGCCGGGTTGGCGATGATTTTGTCAGTCGCTGAGGCCACATAATAGCCTCCGGAAGCCGCCACGTTGCTAAGCGAGGCAATGACCTTTTTACTCGCCTTGGCGCTTTTGATCGCCTCATATATCTCCTGGGCTGGGCCGACGGCCCCACCAGGCGAATCGATCCTGATGATAATGGCTTTGACGGCTTTATCTTTTCTATATTTTTCAATATCTTCAATGGTCTTCCGGGACTCCAGCATAACCCCTTTGATGACGACCACGGCGATCTTATCGGTCAAGGACATGCTGGCGTGGCCTTTGAATAGGAGCCCGGTGACGGCCATGCCACCTAAGGCAACAGCAGCCACGGCAAATGCCACGACCAGGCCTAAAAGTATTGGGTGCTTCTTCAATTAGCGGCCTCACTATTACTGATACTGATGCTAGTAATCTGGTTCCTGGTTACTGGTGTCTGGTCACTCTTTGAAGACAACCAGCCAGGAGAAACCAGCAACCATGTCACTTCTAAAAAGCGCCAATCATGCCCATTCAAAGTATCTGCTTTGGCAGTTTAGCCCTTATCCTCGCTTCTCACCGGTCCCGTAACTGATCACCGCAAGGGCGCCCGGCCGACAGGAAAAACTTGTTCACCCTGCCACCCCGGACGTCTTTGCGGTGAGTTTTAGATCAAAATCGAGAATAGAAGATGTATATAAACACTGACCCAGAGGCCGCGATAGAGACACCGGTCGGGTAGCTTATTCAGCTTTAACCTCTAGTGGCTTATCTGCTGTCTCGCTTTCGAGTTTCTTTTGCTCGGCCAGTTCCAGCCCTTCTTTTATCAGCTGCCCCACATTGGAAGTGGCGGCCTTTTGTCCGGTCAGGTAGTCTTGATAAATAGACTTCTCATCGTCTTCTTCCAACCGCTTAATGGACAGGCCGATCTTTCTTTCCTTGTTGGAGACGCTGATAACTTTGGCCGTAACTTGATCTCCGGAATTAAAATGCCCCACCGGCGTCTTCAGTTTGTCTTTGCTGGCTTCCGAGACATGGACCAGTCCCTCAATCCCTTCCTCGATCTCCACAAACACTCCAAAGTCGGTGACATTGGTAATAGTTCCGGTAACCTTACTATTTATTGGGTACTTGCGGGGAACGTCTTCCCAGGGATCTGGGGTCAGCTGTTTAATCCCCAGCGAAAATCTTTCATTTTCCCGGTCTATGTTCAAGACAATGGCCTTAACGTCCTGGCCCTTGCGATATAGCTCGGACGGATGTTTAATCCGGTTTGTCCAAGAAATGTCGGAGATATGCACCCGGCCGTCGATCCCTTCTTCGATGCCGATAAAGATACCGAAGTCGGTGATGTTCTTAATCCGGCCTTGAATGACCGTACCCACCGGATATTTCTCTCCGAT
>JADFXK010000128.1:0-2735 GCA_015233625.1 Deltaproteobacteria bacterium
AGGCCAGGATTGAATAAGAGGGTAAAGAAACGACGAGGGATTAATTCTAAGCAAAATCACCCAAACTATCCGATTGCTGCCTCCGTCCGCAACCATTAAGGGGGCTAGAAGATCAAAGAAAATTGACCGATTAGACCGCTTCTTCATCTGTTGAAGAGGAGAAAAAATAGTACCGCTGCCTTTCAAGATTTCCTGGGCCAACCCCAGTGATGTATCACCCACGGCCTCCTGTCCGGGCCTGAGGGAGAGTCGAACTGTGCGTTGGGTATCGATGATAAAAATGTCATGATAACCGGAAGTCTTTTGCAACTTACTAAGTCGCTGGACTATTTTGGTCAGGGTTTCATCAACGGGAGCTCTATCCTGCAACCACCGGTCCACAAGCATGGCCAAGAGAGAATGTTTGCCGGCGACGACGGCATCACCTTTTCTTTCTGCGTGCCATAAGGCGATCTGGGCCATTTTAAGATCTGCCACCGTCACTAGCTGCTTATGAACATATTCTTTCACGGTCTGTTTCTGAAAATTGAATACCAGATACCCAACCCCGATGATGATCAAGGTTAGCAGGAGCATAGGCAATGCCGTCCGGATGAAGCTTTTTGCCCCGGACACCTGCAATTTGGAGTGGTTACGGTTCATTCCAGGTTACCTGTCCAGCGTAAGATGCCTACAGCGACCAATATCTTTTAGCCACCTGTGCCGAAAAGCTTGTTTGAACAATATGAGCAGCAGTACGTTGGTTCTTCCTCCCGCCCACACATCTCCCGATACCGTATAAACACGTCCAATTTTTTGCCACAGGAAACACATCTTCGGACAGTCCGATTCTCCGGGAGTTGGCGCTTGTTCTCATTCATTAAATCCCAAAGACTATCCAGGCTAACCATAAGTCGTTTCCCCTTTATTCCAGGCAGCGGATAATTTACCGAAATAGCTAAGCTTCCATGAAGTCGGCGATATTTTGTCCTCCAGGTTGCACGTCCTCGCCCCCGATCTCTTCATAGGGCAAAACCCGGATGATCTCATCGATTGTCGTGATCCCTTCATGAACCATCATCAGCCCGTCCTTGACCAGGGGGACTGTTCCATTGCCCAGGGCTCTGGCCCGGATCTCCACGTCGGAGGCTTCCTTATTGAGCAACCAGCGCTCGTCATTGCTGGGAGCCCACAACTCCGTCACCGGTCTTCGACCGCGGTACCCGGTGTGGCTGCAAGCGGAGCAGCCCCGTCCGCGGTAGTATCTGGTCGTTTTGGGTAAGATTCGTTCGTATCCTCTGATTTGTTCCGGGTCCGGTGTATATTCCTCTTTGCAGATGGGGCAAATCATCCTGACCAGACGCTGGGCCAGGACAGCCAGGAGGCCGGTGGAGATGATATTGGGCTCGACTCCCATATGGCGCAGCCGGGAGACCACGCCGGTGGCATTGGTGGTGTGGAGAGTGCTTAACACCAGGTGGCCCGTCTGGACGGCCTTAAAGGCTATCTCGGCGGTTTCAGCATCCCGGATCTCACCGAGCATAATCACATCCGGATCCTGGCGGAGAAAGGCTCGGAGGTAGGTTACGAAGGTATTGTTGACCGACGTGTTGACTTCACATTGCATGATCCCGGGGTACACGAATTCCACCGGGTCCTCCACCGTCAATATCTTGATGTCCGGGGTATGGATAGTCTTGATCATCCCAAACAGAGTGCTGGTCTTGCCCGAACCGGTGGGTCCGGTCAGGAGAATCATACCGGCTGGGCGGTGGATCGTTTCCTCGATTTTATTGAGCGTGTCAAGCCTGAAGCCCATTTTATAGATGGAGCTGGGTGCCTTGCTTTGGTCCAGCATTCTCATGACCACGCTTTCACCGAAATAGGTGGGAGTGATGGACACCCGAAAGTCTATGGAGCGGACTCGTTCCCCTTCGTTTAATCCGATGGAGAATCGGCCGTCCTGAGGCCGCCGCTTTTCGGCGATGTCTAAGTCGGCCATAATTTTGATTTTGGAGATTACCGACTTAACGCTTATCTTGAACTGCTCTTCTAAACCGGCCAGCCTGACTTCTTGAAGAATGCCGTCTATCCGAAGCCGGACTACGGGAAAAAGTTCACCCGGTTCAATGTGGATGTCGCTTGATTTTCTTTGAACCGCTTTCAGCAAAACGGCATTGACAATCTTCTCCGCGATGGGGCTGATTTCCTCGATGTACCTTGATCCCTTCCTTTGTTTATCCATGAAGCTAAGGCGGATGGTATCTTCATAACTGCTGCCGAATAATCGGGATATAGATAGCTTGATGTCGTCCCGGTTGGATAAAACCGGCTGAATAGTGCAGCCCGTGGAACCTCTGAGGTCATTTATTAGCTCTTTGTTGGTCGGATCAGACATGGCCACGATGAGTACATCGTCTTGAAAAGAGAAAGGCACCAGGTTGTTCCTGGCCATGTACTGCATACTCACGTCAAGCTTGGCCATGGATTCATCGATGGTCAATTCTTTCAACGAGAGAAAAGGAATGCCCAGATGCCGGGAGAGCAGGCGGTTGAGAATCGGCTCGGTAATGAGTTCCCGCTCGACCAGTATTTCGCCCAGTTTTTTTGTGTTGTTCTTTCTTTCCTGCTCCTGGAGAGCCGCGACCAGATCAGCTTCTTGGATGGCTTTTTCCCTGACCAGCAGTTGTCCGAAGCAGAACCGCTTATTGAAGACCCGCAATACTGCGTCAAGGTTGGGCTGGGAGATATAGCCC
>JADFXK010000128.1:2785-10056 GCA_015233625.1 Deltaproteobacteria bacterium
CCTCTTCGAGCTGTTCACTGGTAACCAGGCCCTTCTTAACCAGAATTCTTCCCAATGGGAGAGAGGGCTTCTTTTCCGGAGTCGGAGTGCCTGCTACTCCGATTGCAGGACTGGCGGTTTTGACGGCTGCATGAGGCGGAACCTTAGGCGGGATTCCTCTTACGGGAACGAGGGCTTTTGGGACCGGCTCCTTTTTAGCGGATATGGCGTCAACGAGCCTTTTTGAAGCAGCGGCAGATGAAGCTCCCTGCCGGATAGAGATAGATGGATTGGAAGTCGGATTTTGGATGGGCATGGTCAAGACCTCTGCAGGGATCAGGGCCGGGCTAAATGCGGCGAGATGAGTTTATTTTGCCATCCTTGCCAAAGACATTTTTTCCGGAAATCGAAACATAGATAAGACTGGTCATAAAATGGTCGGGTGTAGCGTAGTTAACCATATTTAAATTGTATCTGAAGACATCGAGAGGGGTTTTCATGCTTTTTCCTCAGGAGGAAAGTTAAAGGTGAACCACCGGAGAGCCTTTTCAGCCCCGTAGCCAAATTCGGTTAACTTGACTCCCAGCCGATACCCATTCTTGACCTTGACGGAGGAAACGACCGTCCCTTTGGCGGATATTTCTTTCCCATTATCCGGCAGGGCAAAAGTAACGCCGATGTTTGATTCCAGAGGTTGATCCACGCGTGTCAGGATGCCAATGCCGGTGCTGCTTAAGTTGACTATATCGCCATAAAATTCACCCAAATGGGTTCGATATTGAATCAGCACCTTGTTGACTTTGCGGCGGATAAACATTCTCTTGTCTCGTTGCGAGTTGTTTTTATTTATAGGAAGTTCATTTTGCATCGCCAGCGCAGCCTGCAAGGAACTGCATTCATTAACTAAAATTTCGATAACCTGTTTTTCGCGCATGAATAGTTTTTCTATTGCGTATCTGGTCGTCAATGGTATTTCAGATAGTTCACTAGTTAATACCCCAGGGCTGACGATACCGAGTTTGACCTGTCCGACGGCGGTGAAGGCCAACGAGCCGGCAGGCACGACTAATCCTGGTAATTCACCTATAACGTCACCGGCCCCGGCCATACCTAAAGCAACCTCCGACCCGTTGACCAGGGCTGTCGCTTTCACCTCACCAGATAGCAAGACAAACAATTTTTGCCATGCCTTCCCTGGGGCCAGGATGACCTCACCGTCGCTGAATTCTACCTTGGCGGCAAATTTGATCGCCGGCTTAGGTTTATTGACAGGGCCGGCTAAGGGGATAGGATGATGGGCGGCTGGTGAGGTCAGTCGGGTCAGTCGAGCCACGGATTGTTCAGCAGAGGAATGCTTATGAATGGGTGGACCACCCAAATGCCTGGCGAGTAACCGACTAAGCAGAGATTCAGAAATGAGGCCGCGTGCTTCCAGAATTTCGCCTATTTTCTTGGTGTGATTTAATCGTTTCTGTTCTTGGAGCGCTGCGGCCAGGTCAACCTCTTGAACCGCTTTTTCTCTGACCAGAAGTTGTCCAAACAGGAATCGCCGATTAAATACCTTGAGGATGACATCAAGTTTGTCCTGCGAGATATAGCCCTGGTCGACCAAGATGGCGCCTATATAACGGTCGGGGGTCACCGCTTGGAGATTTATCGCTTTTTCCAATTGATCTTCAGTAATCAGGTCATTCTTTATTAGGATTTGGCCCAAGGGTAGATTTTCCGGCTTTGTCGGAACAAACGAGGTCGTCTCGATTTTGGGGCTGCCGGCCTTGGAGGGCATTGATATCGAGGGGCTGAGGGCCGTCCCTCTGGCTGACCAGGCTTCGTCTAGTTTGGCAGAGGCTCCGGGTATGCCAATATTTAACGCCGACGGGGCGGAAGGATTGGACTTCGGATTTTGAGCGGGCATGACATCTACCTCCCTAAAGGCGTTGGGCCGGTCAACCAATGGACATAGGCTCGTTACTCAATAATTATTTTATATTAGAATATGTTGAAGTCTTCAGAGATTTTTTTAAAGCGATCTATCCTTATGATCAGATCAGCTTGGAGCAAAGGCGACAGCAGGCTTAAAGCTATGGTGATCAAGAAGATATCGGGCCGGATCGATATTCCATTTTCCCGGGGCGTCCACACCAACAATCCGTCGGACTTCATTACTTTTTTTCTCGGGTTGATTTACCAAATCAAATACCTGAGGGCCATTCCGGGTAACATCTCCGGGCTGATCGATCAACAATATCTTTGGCTTGATGAGATCGTTATCGTTGATATCCATGACCAGTCCCTTTTCGCCGGTGTTTAAATGAACCAGACTCCCAACGGGGTAAACTCCCAGGCATTTGACCAGGTGGGAGACCAGGATAGGATCAAATTCCTCCCCTCGGGCGGCATACATGGTCTTTAGCGTTTCGTGTTGGCTAAATTTCTTTCGATAAACCCGGTCGCTGGTCATAGCATCATAAACATCAGCCAGACCGATTATCTGGGCGGACAAGGGTATTTCATTAGATCTTAGGCCCTGGGGGTATCCCTGCCCGCAATACCTTTCATGATGAAGAAGGGCGCACTCAATGACTTCACGAGAAACCTGGTCGGAGGTCTTTAAAAGCTTGGCGCTAAGGTATGGGTGCTTCTGAATCTCTCTTAGCTCATCTACGGTTAATGGACCCGGCTTATTAACTATTTTCTTGGAGATAGCAATCTTACCCAAATCGTGAAATAGACCTCCGATGCCGAGGGCCTTCAACTTGGGAAGTGGAAGGTTCAGAAACCGGCCCAGCGTCAGAGCCAGGACACACACGTTAACCGAATGGGTATAAGTGTACTCATCAAAGGTCTTCAGTTTGACCAGGGCGGAGGCCGCGTACCGGTTTCGGAAAACGCTCTTGATCAACTCATCCAGGTCCGAAGAAATCTCATCTAAGTTGATGGGCAACCCGAGCTGAACTTGGGAAAAGAAGGTGCGGGTCCGGATAAGAAACTCGTTATAAACTCGAGCTACTTGAATGATTTCATCCTGAACAGAGACGGTATCGGCTAATGCAGCGAGGGATTCAGCAGTTAACTCTTCCGGCTCGGCACCTTTAGGCAGGGGTGTGGTGGTGGCAAGGCTTATAGCCGGTGGTTGCAGTTGATCGGCCGTTGGGGGATCAACACCAATGCCTTTGATCGTATCTATTTTGATGGATGATAACCCACATTGTTTTATCTTTTTAATCTCTTCCTGGGATTTGATCAACCACCGGGCCCGGGCGAACGGATGCCGAAGCCAAGATATCCCCAAGTCTTCGATATACATCCCAACCTTAAGCTGCTGAACGCTGATGGTCTTAATCATTGTTTTTATCCGCCGTTATTATATATATCAATGTGATTATAGAGCTAAAACAGAGAAGGATACAAGGCACAGTTGACTAAATATTCCTTAATTGATAATATGTTATAAATACTTCAGTTAATCTTTTATTCCTTGCCAAAATTTTGATTTCTCAGCGATGGCGATGGGTGCGGCCGTTTTATACCTGTTGGTCATGTTGGATAAGGGCGGCGTGTCCTCAGGAACCTGATCAATTGAACGAGAATGATTTAATCCTAAGTTTTTGGTAAGAATATCCTCACTTAGTCGTCCGATCCAGGCCACGTTGAGCTCGGACATCCCAGACTCCATGGGTCTGGAATGACGGACAACGCCTAATATTCTCAGGCTGATGTGCATTTCAGCCTCTCCCCTTGGTATCTCTAGTTCAAAGAAAAAAACGCTCCCTCGTTGGATGGGGAGCGCCGACATGGGAGCCAGGATGCCGATACCGCCTAAAGAAATATCCTTTAATGTAAAAGTCTTAGCCTGCTTAGCCATAATCTCTGAATGAACCGGATGAACGGTAAAGCTGCTGCCTTCGTTCATAATGTTGCTTGATTGAGGTGCGATATAATCAAAGCACCCACAAAAAGGTTTGTCGGCATTGTCAAAGCCGTTCACACACTCTCTTACGATGGCCAAGCGTCCGCAGGTCAAGTAGTCCATTACTCCGGGAGGAATCTGGAAAAGATTCACTCTGATATCTGAGGAGAATTCATACCGATGATCACGCCGAGGATCCATACCTTCAAGCTTGAACCAACCAAAGCTTTTCCGGATGAATCTAGTTTGCATCACTCGAAAGGATTCGAATTCAGGATGATTGAATATCATCAGGATATTCTCATCTCTTGAGAATTGAGGACGCGACTCTATCTCCAGTTCAACCGATGCTCCGTCGGCCCAAGCAAGAAAACCGATATATTTCTTATGCTTAGATATCAGAACTACCGGTCGTCTGTTCTCAATGAAATCGGTTAGCACGGTTGGCGCCAGGCTGTCTACCCGATGGATTTGCATGACCTGGTCACCCCGAAACATGGACACACCGGGATCAATCGGAATGACGGTGTAATCATTAATCTGGTCTATTTGATAGGCTGTTTGCATTTTAACCTCGTATCCCAAGTTAGTTGGATTGGAGATATCCTGATCTTGGGTCGTCCGGACTTGTCCTGGAACCGGCTCATCAGAGATGGTCAATCATGCCTCCCGACGCGCAAGCGCAGCCTGTCGCGGGTTACGATCTTTTTGTTTCTTCGGCTAAGTAATTTCCACCCTTGGGCCATCTGCGGATATCCAACCTAATACCAAGCCCTATCGCCATAAATTAAGCAGAGAAGCAAGGGCCGGCCGATTAGAACGCCGTGGTCCGGGTGAGACTTGATGCGGTCTTGAATTATTTCCATTTCTTCCTACAATGGCCATCACTTCTTCAACATATCCCTTCATCCCAAAAGCTTGAGCGTTCATTTCTTCGGCGGCTGAAGCGGATTCTTCCGCATTTGCGGCGTTTTGCTGAGTGACCCTATCCATTTCCGCCGTAGTCTGGAAGGAGACTGAGAAGCAGAATCAACGTCCCAAAGCCTAACCCAATTTTTCTCGATAATTTCAGCCTGGCCATTTTATTTGCCTTCCTCCGGAACCCTTCCTCCGGACGGCATGACCACTCTTGCCGGGTAAAGAGAGCATTTAGGTTTGTTGTCATGGTGTTGACTGATTATTTGAAAGCGATCCTCGCGATACTCAGGATAAAGCTCTTTGACACAGTCAGGACATATGCCGTGAGTAAATATCGCGTCGGTATGACTCGATATGTATTCCTCCAAACAATCCCAATACCCCTGGTCATTTCTGATGCTTTTGCAGTTAGCGCAAATTGGGATTAATCCCCTCAAATATTTCACCTGCTCCAGAGCCTGCTGCAATCTGGCGATCAAAAGATTTTGTCGATCTTTGGCCAGTTTTAGTTGGACGTGCGTGCGGACTCTGGCCAAAAGCTCTTGCGTGTTAAAAGGCTTGGTTAGGTAATCCGCAGCTCCGAGTTCAAAAGCCCTGACAATATGTTCGGCCCCTTCCTTTACAGTTAGAAAAATGATTGGAATTTCACTGGTATTATCTGAGGTTTTTAATACCCGGCAAACTTCAAATCCGTCCATTCCAGGCATAACGACATCGAGCAGGATCAGGTCGGGGGTTATGTTTTCGGCCAATTCCAATGCCTTCAAGCCGGTAGTCGCCACAGCAATCTCGTAATTCTCTTGGGTCAGTATGGTTCCCAAAACCTGGAGATTGGCCGGCATGTCGTCCACAATCAGTATCAATATCTTTTTGGTTTCTTTCTGTTCACCCTGGAAGGTCATTGGCGTCTCACCTCGGCTTGGAGATAATCATCTCGCTTGCATCTGACTTTATTTGATATGGCCCAAGCAACAGGGGGAATTACCTGAATTGGAGATATCCGGCCACAATATATGGCTAAATATTTGTAAATAAATGATACAGACAAGCACTTATTACTGATAATCTCAATACTGACCGGATACGGCACCAATCCGACACTTACATCTGGTCAGGATAGACTATACTCTCAGGATTTCAATATGACAAGGGGGATTTAGGGGGGGTACAAAATGGGTATGGGGGATACCCAATAGGGAGGTATTTCTCTAGTCCGTGACCAATTTGGACGATAGGTAAGAGGTGAGATTGACCCGATCCTCACATAATTTAAGCTTCTTACGGATATTCTTACGGTGAGTCTTGACCGTCTCTAAGGAAATAAATAACTGGTGGGCGATTTGCTGGCTGGACAGGCCATTCTTGATCATCATGGCAATGCGCAATTCCGTCTGGGTGAGAGAGAAAGACATGCCTTCGCCATCCTCAAGTTTGGCCACCAGATCGTTCATATACCCGGCTAACATGTCAAATTGAGCCCGATAATCGTAAGCTCGGGTTGTCGCTGTAGCTCTTCCACGACCGGCATGACCCGGGACCTGACCAGCAGCGCTAAGCGTTTTTCACTCTCTTTTCGGCTTTGTTCAGTGTTTTTGACCAAGACGGCCAAGGCCTGATTGGTGTTCAACAGCTCCTGATTCAATTCTTCCAGTTCGCTTTTAGCTATCTCAAGCTCTTGGTGTTTTTGTTCCAATTCACAGGTCGCAGTCTGTAATTCCGACGTCCGTTCCGCCACCTGCCGTTCCAGCTCCTGTTGATATCCGATTAAGACTCTCTCGGCTTCTTGTCGGGCAAGTTGATTGCGGACCCGAACCTTAACAATAGCCAGGTTAAGGGGCTTAGAGATATAGTCCACTGCCCCCAGACTCAGCCCTTTGACTTCCTCATCATCACATGACTTAGCCGTCAAGAAAATGATGGGGATTTGATCCGTCCGCGGCTCTGCTTTCAACCGCCGACAGACCTCGTATCCATCCATTTCCGGCATGACAATATCCAGTAAGACCAGGTTAGGCGGATTCTTGGATCGGCAAATGGTCAGGGCATCTCGGCCGGAGGTGGCAAAGACCACCTGGCAGTCATGCTCCAGCATCTCACCCAACGCGGTGATATTTCCCGGGTCATCATCGACGATCAGGATTCTTGGCTTGGTCCCGACTTGATCCATTCCTTGGCGCCTCTCCGGTGCGAAGTGATGATCATCTTCTACGCGTTTCCCTGCCTACTTGATTCGGCCCAAGCAACAAAGGTGTTATCTGAATGTAAAACATCCCGCCACTATCTCTGCTAAATATTGTGAAACCAGTGATTCGGCCCCACACTTATAACTGATAATTTGTAAGCGATCACAGGGTGGCGAATTTTACTTGCCCATTAACCAAGAAGTGTCAGGTGATTGCCCCTGAAAGTGACAACGGGTAGCTTCCACCAAAACCGGAAATGTGGGCTTTGAATGTAGCCGGCA
>JADFXK010000129.1:0-4088 GCA_015233625.1 Deltaproteobacteria bacterium
TGACGGTGAGCACGCCGTCTTTGATGGACACCGGGGCGGAGCTGGGGCCGATGAGTCCTCCGACCACTTCCATCCAGATTGGCCAGACGCGCGTCATGGTCAGGAGGCTGGAGGGCAGCATCTGCCTGAGTGGACCCCGAATAATATAGCCTAACTTAGTGGGATAGCCCATTTACTCATACCAGGTGAGAATTTCGGATAGTTCCTCTCGGCCGGTCTTGAATCCGTTGGCTGGGGAAGTCTCGTCCGCATAACCCAACGCAATGGCCAGGGCGATCTCTTTTTCCGCCGGAATACTTAGTTCCTCAGCCATCTCCGCGGCATACGCGGTAATCAACCCGATGGGGCAGGTGGCTAACCCTTTGGCCTGGGCGGCCAGGAGTAAGTAGGCCACGCTCAATCCCAAATCCAGGTATCGGATCTGGGGAAAAACCCGATCAATGGTCACAATAATGGCCACCGGGGCGCCGTAAAAAGAACAACTGCCTGCTTCGACAAACTGGTTGAATGGGATGCCCAGTTTGGAGAAATGCGGTTCCATCACCTGAAATGCCTGACGGGTGCGCCTAAGATATTTGTCCGGCAAAGGCTTGGACGCGCCTGAACCACAACTTATCTGACGCTCCGCCGCGGCCCTGGTCAACCTCCGAACCAGCCTGTCCTTTTCCTCTCCGTACGTGACCACATATTCCCATGGCTGTAGGTTGATGGCCGAGGGGGCCAGCCCCGCGTATCTGATGATGTCCTCAATATCCGCTCTGGCCACGGCCTGGTTTAGGTAAGCCCGGGCGCTTCTTCTTTGGGTCATGGCGGCAAATAGATCCATAACAGCTCCTCCACTAATGTTAACTTTAGCATAAGCCATTCGCCCCGTTGTGTCAAGTGCGGAATAATCGAGAGATTCTTCTTGACACCAGCGGTTGCTGGCCATATTTTTGGATTCATGGAGAAGTCCGGCCATGGGTGGAGATACTCAGTGTATCGACAGAAGGCAAGAAATCCCGCAGGAGTAGGACAGAAATCGACAAGTCGTAATCACTGTTAATGATTGGCTTGTATCCCGAGGAAGTTGTAGACACGCAGGACACTAACTCAAAGTGAGGGAATTGTGGAACGAGCTTACTTGTGGCTGAGGTGTGCCATCATGCATGATCCGGTCCGGCCGGTGTTAAAAAGACCGGCGGCCATTGGCTGGGAAGCCAAATTTAGACAGATAGATCTGATCATTGAACGTCCGTTCAAGGGCGATGAACTGGTCCGGCGGATGAAGGGCTGGGCTACGATAGATGTCTATCAGCTTATTGAGATCATCAATAAACATGGGAAACTGCGATTGTTGGATGATTACGACGTTGTTGTGGAAACGGCGGACATGGCCGGGATTCAGGCCATTCAGGAAGAGTTGGCTGCGGTCTTTGCCGAAGAAGCCTGGTTGGAGTACATTCCCAAGTCAAAACTAACGTGACCGCTGGTGGCTGGCGGCGTGTTTCTGATTGACAATGAGTCACCTGGTAAGATATTCTGACATTTCATTATCTACAATTTATTTTCCAGATAATATTTCCGTGTCACGGGTCCTTTAAATGCCGTAATTCAGAATCAGATGAATATGGCACCCTGGTCCAGCCGGCCCTGATGGGCGACCAGATGAAACTTTCGAAATCAAAACCACGAGGGGTCATCAAGTGAGTGAATACTATAGAACTCGGGAGCGCATGGTTAATACTCAGTTAATCCCCCGAGGGATCAGAGACCAGAGAGTTATCGACGCGATGCGGAAAGTGCCCAGGCATATCTTTGTGGAGGAGGCATTGGCCGGCCAGGCCTATTCAGACAATCCTTTGCCCATTGGATATAAGCAAACCATCTCCCAGCCTTATATCGTCGCCTTGATGACCGAATTGCTGATGCTGAAAAAGACGGACAAAGTCCTGGAGATTGGGACTGGGTCGGGCTACCAGACGGCTATTTTGGCCGAATTGGCCGACTGGGTCTATTCGGTCGAGCGAATCAATGAACTGGTGATTAAGGCGCGGAAGAATCTTGATCAATTGAAATACTATAATGTGGCCATCAAGCTTAGTGACGGCACTTTGGGTTTACGGGAAGAGGCCCCCTTTGACGCCATCATGGTCACCGCCGGATCCCCGACCATCCCCGAACCGTTAGTGGAGCAGTTGAAGGTCGGCGGCTTGATGGTTATCCCCGTAGGCGATGAATTCTCCCAAACTCTCTACCGCATCATCCGCACTGAAGACTGGTACGAAAAAGAAGACCACGGCGGCTGCCGCTTTGTCAAACTCATCGGCTCCCACGGATGGTCGTATTGACCCGCCTATTTTTGTACATGTCCGAATTTAAGTCAGGCAACTAAAGATGTTCACATTTAAGGGCTTATCACCTCGTATCGGCGTTGTCGGAAGTTCTAAGCCGAGTGCGAGCGGTTATCAGAAAGCGTTGGAAGTGGGCCGGGAAATTGCCGGCCGGGGCGGAGTTGTCATCTGCGGTGGATTGAGCGGCGTGATGGAGGCGGCGGCCAGGGGCGCTCGTGAGGCCGGAGGGTTGACCATCGGGGTCCTCCCGGGACGCGATGGCGGCCAGGCCAACCCGTACATCGCCATCCCCATAGTCACAGATTTGGGCCATGCCCGAAATATCGTTATCGTCCATACGGCAGAAGTCCTCATTGCCATTGAAGGCAACTATGGCACCCTATCTGAAATTGCCGTAGCCTTGAAGACCGGAAAAAAAGTCTTTGGTCTGGATAGTTGGCCCGGCATCGCCGGTGTCATTGCCGCGGTTTCTCCACATGACGCCGTGGACCAGGCCTTCCAGGCGGTTCATCAGAAGGTCTATCAACCCCAATTGAAGCAGTGAATCCCGGTGGCCTGGCCTCCTGTGCTGTTTCGCTGATCTAATGGCGAATCTTAGTATCAAGGCCATAACATGCCGCAGAGGACGCAAAGAGAGGTTTCTTACATGTTGCTTGATCAAGACGACGATGGGGTGCGCAATGGTAAAATCTGGTTGGCCGGGATATTGGGTGGTGTTTTAGGCGGCATCCTGGCGGCCGCAATATTTCTCTATGTCCAGGATTCCAGAACCAAGGTGGCCATGGAAACTTCCACCCGGACGGCCATAACCAACGCGGATGCCTTGTTAAAAAAGAATATGATCCCGGATGCGTTGAGCATTTATCGGGATTTACTAAGAGAAGTGTCGGAGTTAAGAGAACCGGAGCGGTATGGTCATATTCTCTATTCCCGGGGTCTGGCCTACTATAAATTGGCCCTGGCTGGAGACCGAGAGGAGAACCTGGCCCGATCCATCCAGTCCTTTGAGGAAGCCTTAAGAGTCTATTCTCCTGATGGGTACGCGGCTGACCGGGCCAAAGTCCAGAATGATCTCGGTTCGGCCTATAGCCTCCAGTCCGAAACTCAGGACAAAGAAAAAAACCTGGCTGCGGCGGTCAATGCCTTTGAACAAGCTCTCCAGACCTTTTCTCCGGAGAAGTACCCGGTGGATTACGCCTCTACCCAAGACAATCTGGGCCAGGTATATCGGAAATTGGCCGATGTGGGTAATAAAGAGGAATATCTGACTAAGGCGATCAAAGCCTATGATGCCGCCTTGACCGTCTACACGACCACCAAATATCCCATTGATCATGCCCTGGTCCACAATAATCTTGCCTATGCTTACAAGGGGTTGGCCGAACTACGGAATATGAGGGAGAATCTGACCAAGGCCGTTAATGCCTTTAGCCAGTCGGTTAATGTGATTACCCCAGATAAGTACCCCCTGGAATATGCCGGGACGGAATTTAATCTGGGCCAATCTTGTGCCAATCTCTACGACTTGTCGGGACAAGAAGAGTATCTCAACCGAGCCGTCAATGCCTTTGAAAACGCCCTGAATATCTATACGGTGGAGAAATACCCCGTGGAATATGCCCTGACCCAGGATAATCTGGGACGGGTCTTCGAGAGTCTCTCTCATCTTAAAGACAGGGAGGAAAACCTGTCTCGGGCTATCCTGGCCTATGGGGAGGCCCTGAAGACTTATACCGTAGAGAATTATCCGGTCGA
>JADFXK010000129.1:4219-10019 GCA_015233625.1 Deltaproteobacteria bacterium
AAATATCCCGCGGAGTATGCTGAAACACAGAGTAATATCGGGACGACTTACCTGGGCCTGGCTGAGAGCCAGGATAGTGAGGGGAACCTGACCGAAGCGACTATCGCGTTTGGGGAAGCCTTAAAGGTTTACACGATTGAAAACAAACCGGTGGAGTATGCCTCTACCTGGTCGAGTCTGGGCAATGCTTACCGCGGGTTGGCCGAATTCCAGAATGCGGCGGAGAATCTTCCTAAGGCCGTCAAGGCTTACGAACAGGCTTTGGCCGTCTTCACTCCTGAAAAGTATCCGAATGAATATGCCCTGGTCCTCCATGAACTGGGGACCACCTGGATGTCCCTGGCGGAGTCTCAAGGAAAATCCGACAATCTGACCAAGGCCGTAGGAGCTTTCACCAAAGCTCTGGCGGTGGCTGGTATGGATAAATACCCGGTTGAATATGCCCGAATCCAGAACAGCCTGGGTACCGTCCTGCGATATCTGGCTGAGATCCAAGACCGGGAAAAGAATTTGACCCAGGCCATTGCGGCCTATAGCCAGGCCTTAAAAATAAGGACGTTGGAGAAATACCCCAATGAGTACGGCCTGACTCAGAACAACCTGGGCCTGGCCTATCGCAGCCTGGCGGACATCCGAGATAGAGACGTCAATTTGGGCAAATCCATCCAGGCCTATGACCAGGCTTTAAAGATTTACACGGCTGAAAAGAACCCCGTGTATCACAAGATCGTCACCTCCAATCTGGAGATAGCCAAACAATCCGCCAAGAAAATGGGACGAACCAATGGATGACTTTCCCGATTTCATGAAAACGCCGGAAAATTCAATAGATCCGAAATCACAATCAATCGGGGCCACAGGTTGGATTTATGATGGCTCAGATGGTAAGCAAATGGCCTATTGGATATGCGCAGCCGCCGGGGTATCAAAGGAACACGTTCATGAATATGATGAATATTTTACCGTCGTGCAAGGCCAGTACACTTTGATCATAAATGACCGCAGGATTGACGTATGTAAGGGAGATGAATACCTTATTCCCAAGAATGTGCCTCACGCCGGAGAATTTATCGCCGGTACCAGAACTATCCACTGTTTCGGAGGAAAACGAGCTGATCGCGCCTAACGGTCGGCTCCTGGTGAAATGTCGTTTTTTTCCAATACGTCGCTCTTTTCAATTGGTAATAAAGGATATCCGCAATCCAAATTGAAAGGAGCAATTGAACATGGAAGACGCACTTCGACAAACTTTTTATTGTGATCATGGTCATCCGGACATTCAAACGGTGGCCGCCGACTTGAAAGGTGACGAGTCAGATCCGGTGACTATTGCCAGGCGAACATTCTATTTCGTCAGGGACAGATTTCCTTTTGGGTATGATTTGTATCAAACCAAAGCCTCGGAAACGCTCAAGCGAGGATACGGCGTCTGCTGGAACAAATCCTTGCTGCTGACCGCCCTGTTGCGATGTAACCGTATCCCCGCCCGGTTTGGTTCGATCCCTTTGAAGCGCAGCTTTGTCAGGCCGGCTATCGGCGCCTGGCACTGGATGGCCAACAATCCCTACCATCATTGCCTCGTCCACGCCTACCTCAACCAGCGGTGGACCATCCTGGACACAGTTCTGGACAAGCAGACCTATGAGTCTTTTTTTCGTCCCGTGGGTGTGGCCTGGGACATTGACTGGAATGGCCGAGATGATGTCCATCTGTACACGGAAAGCCTGGCCGGTCCTCCGGTGATGCATCTGGATCTAGACGCCGCCTTGGACCAAAAGGTGGGTAATGCCGAATTGCCCAAATTCCTCGCCGTCATAGGGAACCGGCATATGAATAAGCAAATGTGGAAAAAAGCCGGCATTCACCCGACCGGATGGATTATTGATGACGCGCCGGTCAGTCAGGGCTCATGCCCATAATGAACTGGAGTAGAGTTGCATCTTCCCGGCCGCCCATCTCTTCCCGGGCTTCCTCTAAATATCGGTCAAAGCCCTAGTCCGAACGCTCCGTTTGGGAGGAAGCCCGGCATGTTGTATCAGGAACATCCCCCCCATCCCGGTTTGAAAAACTACATTAAATGCTACTGGACTCTGTCCATACCGGAGTCCGGGTCTCCCCACGAAGGCCAATACTTTTTAGCCGAAGGTCTGGAATTTTCGTTTAATTTGGCCGATCCGATAGAATTCGCGGCCCATGCGCCGGAGTCGGCCACGGTCCGTCGGAGTTGCATCTGGGGGCCGATGACCCAACCGATGCGGATCAAACCGACTAATCGAGTGGAAATATTCGGCGTCTGTTTTCGGCCCGGCGGCGCCTACCCTTTCTTCTTCTGTCCGGCCGCCGAATTGGTGAATGCCTCTGCCGGGATAGATGATCTTTGGGGAGCACCAGGCTTAGGGCTCGTCGACGGAATCCAATATGGTTGCCGCACCACCCGAGACCGGATGGACCTGTTGGACCGTCATTTTCTTCATCGCCTTGAACAGAACCGGAGGCAAGACGCCGGTCTGGCTGCGGCCCTGGATATCGTCGATGCGCATAAAGGCCAGGTAAGTATTGACCATTTAGCCAGATTGGCCGGTCTGAGCAGACGACAATTAGAACGTTGCTTTAAAGAGCGGGTCGGCATGTCACCCAAACAATTGTGCCGCAGCTTGCGGTTCAAAAACGTGTTTAAACACCTGGCTACATTTACGGCTGACTCCTGGGTCTCGACGGCTCTGGCCTGCGGCTATTATGATCAGTCGCATATGATTAGGGATTTCAAACACTATACCGGCACCAGCCCGGCGGCTTTCTTCACCAGGCCAGGGGCCGGGGAGCAATTCTTCACCGGTAACTTCTGATTCCTTCCCCGCGGTTTCAGGCTATGACAATAGAATCGGGGGCCGGACAAGGGATATCATCACCCCATGCCGGGGATTATGCCTAGTATCTGCATCACCCGCAAGGGAATTAGATTGGCCTGGGCCAGCATGGCCGTAGCACTGTCTTGGAGCACCCGGTTATTTTGTAACTTAGTGTATTCAGTAGGAAAGTCAACCGTGGTCATATTCTCGTAGGCCTGGTCCAGGTGGATCTTGACGTTGGAATTCACGCCCTGGGTGTAGGTCATCCGGTTGATCATCGTGCCCAGGTGGGAATCACTGGCCAGCACGCGGTCCTGGGCCGTATCCACAATTCCCAGACTGGAACTGGCCTTGCTCGCCGAACTAACGTCCACCAAATAATTCCCGCTCTGATCCTTCAGCCCCAGGGCCGGACTCCGGGCATCCAGGATGTAAGTGTTGATGGTATCACCGGCATTGGCGCCCACCTGGGCGTTTTTGGACTGGTCTACCACATTCAATGACACTTGTTGCCCGGCAGCCAGAGACCCGACGGTTATGTCCAGGTTGTTGATGACCCCGGAAAAGGTGTTGCTGTCCTGGGGGCCATAGGTCTTCCCGTTAAGGGTGAACTGGGCCTGGACCCCGGCCCCGCTGACCTGAGAAAAGCCCAATAGGGCGACTAAATTGCCCGTCTTATCGGTAAAGGTCAAATTGCCTGCGGCTCCGGATGTCCCGGAGGTAATTCGCAGTCGATCATATCCCCCCGAATTGGTAAAGTCGGCCGAGGCCAGGCCGGCCGCCGCCGCATTGATATTATTCTTAAGTGTCTGCAGAGAATCGTTTTTGTTCCAGGCCACGTCGAAGCTCGTCGTCCCCTGAGTAATCGTCATCACTCCGGAGGCGGTCAGGCCGCTATATTCACTAAAGCCAAAGGTCCACTGGTCTCCTTTGGCCGGTCCAGCCGCGTGCGTGCCTTGCTGGCCTAGGGCGCCGAAGTATAGGGTGCTGCCGGCTAAGTCCGAGTTGGCGTAGGAAGTAAACAACGTCCCGTTGGGCACCCAATCCCCTTGGGCCACGCCGGCGCTATTCAGGACTCGATACTTGAGGGCACCATTGACCCAGTCGTAGACGGTGGTGAAGGTTCCGTTAAGGGTAGCCTTGTCGGACAGGGTTTGTTTGGCGATGGTCAGGGCGGCGGCCCGGTTGCCCTCTATTATGGCCGGCAAGGATCCCGTGTCTAGGATGGCTTTGTACCCGGCCTGGATGTTCACCCCGTTGGTGATGGTGGCGGATGTGCCATCCGCGGCGTTGGTTGAAGGGATGGTCAGATTCATGGCCGCTTGACCGGCGGCACTCATCGTGCGGGTAGAGCCGGTATCTGGGACCAGGGACAGCCCCGAGCTGATGGTGAAATCTCCAGTCGGCCCCGCTGTCATAGACTCGATGACCAGATAGCCGGTGCCGGTGATCGAAGTCGCCACTGCCGTAGCCCCGCCAAAGGAGGTAGTTATGGCGGTCATAAGGTCGCCCACGGTGTTGCCTTGTATGACCAGCGAGCCGTTGACCGCAGCTCCGTTTCGGTCCACACCGGACCAAACCAACTTGTCACCTGGTAATCCGGCAGTGAAATAGGGATTACCCAGGCTGTCTTGCAAAGCACTGAGGGACGTCCCCGAGACCGCTGCCGAGCCGCCGCCGCCTGTGTACATGGGCTGACCGGCATAGGTCTTTTGGATAAAGACGGGGTTGCCCACTGTGCCGTACCGCACGGCCGCACCGCTGGAATTATACACAGTGAAATCGGTGGGAGAAGAGAAGATGATGTCATATGCAGTTGCAATGGGGTCGGTGTTGCCCGTTTTATTAAATGCAAAGGTGGCGTCACCCAAGGTGGGTGTCTTGGCGGTACCCAATGGCGTGATGGCTTTTTGAGGAGAATTGGCCAGTCCCTGAAAGGCAGTGGCGGCCTGGACGTTGGTGAAGTCATAGCCGGCGGAATTTACCCGGCCCGTCGCCCGTCCCGTCAGGACCTGAGCATTTGATGAGGTAATGGTGGCCACCATGTTGCCGTTAAGGAGATAGCGGGTGTTATATGTGGCTGATCCGGCCAGGCCATCTATCTCATCGATTAACTGATTGATATCCGATTGCAATGAGATGCGCTGGGCGTCGGTCAGGCTGGGGTCGTTGGCGGCCTGGAGAACCCTGGTCCGGATGGCCCTGATCACGCCGGAGATGTTGTTGGTCCCCTGGGCTAATGAGGAATCGGCCACTTGAAGCATCGAAGTGGTGTCCTGGATGTTGTAGTTGGCCTGTTGCAGTCCGGTGGATTGGGCCTGGAGACGCTGGGACATCATATACGCGGCCGAGTCGTCGGCGGCGCTGATGACTCGTTTACCGGCTGAGAGGTGTTCCAGGCTGCGATTTACGGCTTGAGAAGCCAGGTTGAGATAATAGAGGGCAGAATAGGCGGGAACGTTATTACCAATGACAACACTGCCGATGGTAGCCATAGGACAGTCCTCCCCATAACGCATATCCCTGCGTTTGAAGGCGGGCATCCCTGCACACCATATTAGCTTGTGTGTTTAATTCCTTTTAATATCACCCCCTTTTTCCTTAAAGAGGCCCCGGACGGATCAATTCATGATCCCATACGCATTACTTATGGCAGGACGCAAGCCATCCTGGCCTGGTCCGTGAATCAAGAGATACAAATCTATCCGCAGATGGCGCAGATGACCGCAGATAACAGATGGATGAGACCCACAGGCTACTGTGATTAATAGTCTTTTTTTATCTGCGCAAATCTGGGTAATCTGTGGATTAAATCTTATTCTTTAATACTAATCGCTTAGCGTAATCATCGAATTCAGGTTTCTTAGAATGTCTGCGTGAACCGCAGATTAGGTTCTAACCGAACCTGAACGCGCGGCCCTGGCTCCGGCCGGGGGCACCTCCCTGGTCGT
>JADFXK010000012.1:0-7094 GCA_015233625.1 Deltaproteobacteria bacterium
TATCGTCAGTGGTCTCATGGTGCTGGTGTACGTCTCGAACAGGTCCAACAAGTCTTCGGCATCTTCTTCCATTTTTTGAAAGACCGCTGTCAACCGCAATGGTTTCAACCGGCTGCTCTTACCTTCCGCTTCGTGCGCCCGGTGCGTCAGGTTCAGTAGGTGGGTGATCCCCTGCAGGTGAAAAATGGCGTTGGTGACCGCTTCTCTTACCTCTTCGGCTAACTCTTTTTTTTCTCGGGCTTCAGTTATCGTCATCTTTCTTCCCTCCAAAACGCAAGCGAGGGAGACTATCCAGGCCATCAAACAGCCCCCCGGCGCTCACGCAGACCGGGCGTCTCCCTCACTATTGTTTCCAAGGTAAAAAACAAATAGGCCATCACAGTGGTCCCTTCTGGTTTGATGTTTTGGATAGTGAAAGATTACATGGCACGCCGTAGAAGTCAACTTTTTTTCGGGATGGTGATCAGGATGGTGATCAGGTTTTTCGGGTGGGGGGTGGATTCAGCCGGTTCTTGAGGATGTCTCGGGATGGCATAGTGGGCCTGGCCGTGGGCTTGTCGTCTGCAGAACGTGGTTCATCCTCTGAAGAACCGGCCTGGTGGGCTCTCGATAAGATGGTGTCCGTCTCGATAGGACAAGGCGTCTTCTCCAGAATCTTCTCCAGAACGGCATCTTCCATCATGGTGACGATCTGGATAAAAAAGTAGTCTCCGGCCAGGATTCCATTGCTTGATAAATTAGTCAAGCAAACATCCTCGGTGGGCATGGCGTCTTATTTCGCGATGATTATCATATTTCAACAATCTCGGCCTGGTCTGCCTGGCTTCCATTGCTCACTGAAGGCCTTGAAATCCGATTGATCAATAACAAAGCCGGATCTTGTCCGCTTCGCCGGGAGCTTGCCTTGTCCAATGGCATCCCTGATGGTTGACGGTGAGCAGTGCATCTTCCGTGAGACTTGATCCACGGTCAATGGGGCTTCTTTGTTGGTTCCCGTCAGGGCGCTTCTGATGCTCATTAAGAGAAACCCTCTGGTGACCGTTATATCTTTGGTCGGCTCTGACCCAGGCTTGCAGGTCACAATGGCGCTTGCCGGGTAGTCATCCAGGGCCATGGCCTTCGGGCGTTCTCCATTGGTCATCTTGAATGACTCACAGGGGACGTCTCCGGGATGAACTCTTGGCCATCTATGGTCACGCTTCCTGGATTGTGGTCGCCCAAAGACCTGGCAATCACCGGTCTCGGACGTCTTGTCCTGGTAGGCAAAGCATCGGCTGCAAGTCATCACTGCGCTATCTTCTAACTCAGGTTGCATGATATCTTTTCCTTATCTGGCTTGCTGTTAAAGATCGTCAAATAGTCATCCGTGCGAATGTTAAGATAACGGCTGAAGGCAAAAGCCTGTCTAAAGAAAACATCCGGTTTGAAGGCCGTCACAGGCCGGTTTAGGGCCGGTTCTCTTGGTGGCCATATCTATGGGCGTCTGTTCAACGCCAGAGAAATGGCTGATAACGGCTATTCTCTCATTCCGGCCTCAGTCCAGGGTGTCGGTGAAACAGACTTCGGTGGCGTAATTTAAGGCGGCTGATAAGCCTGTCAACGGCCATCTTTTGGTGTCCGACCTCCAGGTCAAGGACGTCTAAAAAGCCTGCTCGATGTGGCTGTCAGGCGCCCAGGAAGGCCATTTTGAGGCTCGGTTCTGCTCCGTGCGCTGACGTTCCAGTCACGGGCTGCGTCGTCTCGGGCTTGACGCTTGTCACCTTCAGGCAAATTTGCCGGAATGTTCTCTTCCAAGTCTGTCCGTGCGCCCTGCCGTTCCTTCGCCAGCACTGCGTAATCGGCTTCGTCATCCACGGCCAGCATTGCCCGCTGGGAAGTGTCAAGGTTGCTGGCCGTGTGAATGGATACTTTTTCGTCCCTGACGGCCTGCTTTAGCTCTTCAGAGCCGGTGGACTCGATCTTTTTGATCTTGGCGATGGTGTCGTGGCTGATACCGGCGATTTCAGCCAGCTCTTTCTTGGTGTCGATGCGCGTTACCGCTTTGTCAGAATTCTGACAACCCGCTCGTGCTTCATCACTGACCTTATCGCCACCACCGGCTTTCTGATTTTCTTTCGCCTTCTCTTGAATGACCTTCCCGACCTTGATGGCCATGACGCCGCGGTCGTAGTCCGATAGGTTGCGACGGCCTCCGTGCGGAATCTCCAGGGCGTCGTCAACCGACGCAAAATTGCGGGCGCTAAATCGGACTCCTCCAAATAGAGGAGTGAACCGGCCAGGCATTAATGCGTTTTCAATCGCATTTAATCTGGTGATCCAAGCTTGGATTCTGAAATCTGGCTCCTCAATTTTGAGGAGTCACCAGCCGGGTCATTCGGTTTTGGCGGTCCAATTTTGGACCGTCAGATTCAACCGCTCCATTTTTGGATCGGTCAGCTTCCGGCTTCCAAAGCTCAAAATTCGTGGCTGGAACTTCAGCCCCCAGAATCAGCCAGCCCAATCTTGCGCCGGCCTCCAATAAAGAAAGCGACCAGGTAAACCGGATCGCCAAGATGGTCATCGTTTGGATTCGGTTATCGGCTGGAACTTTTTACAGGAATCCGTCGGGCGCACCTTCGGCCAGGTGTCACCGCGGGCCTTTTGCTTCCTGGTCGTCTCTGGCTTCCGGCAAGTTCCGGCATCAAAGCCGCTTGGGGTGAAGCAGGCACAGTGTGAGCAAGTCGGTTTGGCCATGGTTTCACCTCAGTTTAGATTCATTCGTCGGTGGCCTGGGCCTTCTTTTCGCGCCACTTGTCGATCATATTTCCAACGGTCCCTTGCTTCCACTCACCCACCTTGTGGCTAGTCCGAATTCCGGCTTTGTCTAAAGCCTTGGCCAAGTAGTTGTTCGCCCCACCTTCATCTCTCTTTTTGCTCAGCCATTCGGCAAGCGCGTCCTGAACCTTGTTGTATCCTTCGGTGTCCCGAATATCCTTGAGTCTCGCCAAAGCCTGCCAGTCTTCATCCGTTATCGGAACTGGTCCACCACGCTTGATCTTGGGTTTCGCTGACTTTGGCCTGGGAGGCTTGGCTTCTTTGGTTTGGGCAACCGGTGGCGTCGACTCTTGCTCATCGTCTTCAGAGCCGCCAAGGCAACATTCGACCTCTTTGGGCTGGACGTCTTGGCCGTTTATTTGAACGATGTTTTCATCTTTGGCGTTTATATCAACGGGCTCAACGTTAGGCTGATCGTTAATATCAACGTTTGTTTGAACGGCTTCATCTGGTGACAGTTCGTTTATAGCAACGTTCATATCAACAGTGGTCGGTATCACTTGGTCGTTTATATGAACTTCGGCAGGGTTTATTTGAACGGGTTCGGCTATCTGGCCTTCGTTTATATCAACGGGCTCTTCGGCTGCATTATCGTTTATATCAACGCTTTGAGTGTCAGCAATCTCGCTGGCTTGTTCGTTTATTTGAACACTTGCCGGACTAACGGGCTGGTCGTTTGTTTGAACGTTCATATCAACACCAGCCACAACCGTCTGTTCGTTTACATAAACGCTTGCTGGCTTACTTGATTCGTTTATATAAACTCTATCTCTTGCTGAGGCAACGTTTATATAAACATGGTACAGCCCTTTGATTACCCTGTTAACCGTGGCGTTTACGCTCTCACCAGGCTGTCTAAGCGTTTCCAGGATAGAAACAACTTCTGGTTCCAGCCAAAGCGAGACGTTTTTCTTGCCCGCCTGGGCTTGTCTTGCCGCCCATGCCAAGGTTCTTTCCGTGACCGTCTTGACCATAATGCCTCCCGATGTTTATGTGAACGTTTATTTGAACGATCTAAGTGTTCATATAAACGTTTATACAAACGCCAGGGTGTTGTCAAGAGAATTCAACCGCCTCGACCAAAGAAACATCCCCGACCAGGCATCCGTAGGACAAGCCGACAGGACTTTCCAATAAAATTGTCGGAAACTCGGCCTGGTCATTAATATTGGCCACCCAAAGCGTCAATTATCGATTGACTGACTCATCTGTTTCAAGTATAGGCTGTGGGCTGAGACCACCTTAACCGATGTGTCTAATAGAATAAAGGGGCGAGAAAATGAACTGTTGGGAATTTAAGAAATGCGGCCGTCAGGCCGGTGGGATCAAGGCCAAAGAGCTTGGGGTTTGTCCGGCTTATCCAGATAACGGAAAAGGTTGTGCCCGTGTGGCCGGAACATTGTGCGGGGGGAAGGTTCAAGGGTCATTCGCCGCTAAATTCGTAAGTTGCAAGGATTGTGATTTTTACAAGAGTGATCATTACGACCGCCCTAAAAGATAATGTTAGCCGTTTGGGCCGAATAAGAAAAGGCCAGGGTGGAAGTCCCCGGCCTCAATTGCCCCTGGTGATGTGAATATTGAGCATCCTCACTTCACTGTATGGAGGTGTCGCCCTTCCTGTTTCCGCTCCAACTCCCACCTGGCGAACATATCTTGCAGCTCCGGTGGCGTTTTTTCGTCGCCCAGGACGCCGATGTAATCACAAAACGTTCGGATCGGCCCTTCCGTGGCGTCGGTGAGGTTGGACATGTCGCAGGCTACCCACAATTCGGCCAAGTCTTCGTAGTCCAGGCCGGTTATGGCCACTCGATCTGCCTGGGTTAGGCTCAGAATCCCAACCGTTAAAGCGTCCCCACAGCCCTTCCAATCTGATTTGTCGAATAAGGCTATGGCCCTGTCGAATGTGGCATTAATCATTGATCACCTTCCTTTATTTGGTGATAGGCCGGTTCCCCGGCCCTTGCCGGCTGACATTGGCATAGTCATAACTGGTTTTCATAGACACTTTTGACCTCATCCGGCTGGACACAAAGATAGGCCAGGGTTTGTTTCTGCGTCGAATGGTTGAAAATGGTCATCAGCTCCGGCAGGCCGGCACCGAATGTCACCCTTTGGTGATAGCCAAAACTTTTCCTCAAGCTGTGGCTTCCGAAATTGCCCTTGAGGTTGATAGCCTTGCACCAGCTCTTGACTAATCCATGGATTGTCCCGACCGTCAGCGGGCCTCTTTGGCCTGAGAATAGCGGGTCATTATCGTCCATATCCTTGGGCATGGTCTTCAACCAGGCATTAATGGCCTCGACACAAGCCCGGTTTAAACTGATCCGCCGGGCCTTGCCGGTCTTCCGTTCTTTAAGGGTGATCTCATCCATCGGCTTCAGACCTCGAACCTGGCTGACCGTGAGCTGCAGTAAGTCTGACGCTCTCAGGTTCGTGTTGATTCCGACCGTAAATAGCGCCAAGTCCCTGGGCTTATCCGCCAAGAGCTTCTTGATTGCCTTGATGTCTTCAAGCCGCCTGATCGGTTCGACCGCGATCGCTGATCCAGCTTCCGGGTGATTGCTGTTCCCGCCTCTTTTGACCGTCTGCGTCATGATTGCCCCTCCTGTTTGGTGTTCACTACTAACTAAGTTTTGATAATATTATGACATAAAGTTAGCCAGTAGTCAAGGGCTGTTTTGGGTGCCAAAGAGGGTAATCAAGCTTAAGTCTTTGCGGATAAAGGACAATCAGCCATTTTAGGGCTCTCAAATCTCGCTAACTTATATACTAAAGTTAGCCAGCCTAAAGTTCGTTCTCGAACATGATCCGGGTCATTAGCTCGGTCACTGCGTCACGAACCACACACTGGCCGTACCGCCTAAGCAGGTCTTCCAGTATCTTTCTGTCTTCAATTTCCATGATTGATCCTTCCTCAGTGATTTGATATTGTGGTCTCCGACCGGCCCCCCGGCACGCGCTAAGACTTTTCCCCCAAAGATTGTCAATCCCCGCCGGGTGTCCGGTCAACTTCAGCCCCAATAAAAGATGATCCTTCCTCTTATCCAACCTCAAGCGATAACCCGCCGCTCTCAGGCCGCTGTAGCCGATTCCCGCCCTGGCCCAATGGTGGCCTTGCCCTCAGTATCAACCAGCCAGACACCGCACAAAAACGGCAATTAAACGCTTGTGGTGGCCTATTATATCACCATGGCGTGTACAGCCTACTTTCAAGCTGTTTACCACCAGGCAATAGCCAGGCGACCTATCCCATGCCTTTAACTTATCATCCGCTAAACCCTAAGCCTACAGCCGCCTGACCGGCCTTAAATTTGATCCTGATCGGTGACCACCCATGGCCCCAAAACGGCAAAAGGGAGGCTCCGAGTTTCCGGCCTCCCCCATCTTCAAATATTCTGTTGCCTGATCTGGTCTTCAGTTTAGTATCACCTTCAGCCGATTGGTCAGGTCGGCCAGCTCGGCATCCTTGATGTTGTTGGATTCGGTCACCGCCCATTGCCCTGGCTCTGTGACCTCTAAGACGAAGTAGGAATTGAAGAAGTCTGGCCGGTTACACCTCAGCCGCCAGTGATCTCCACCATTTCTCAGGCCAGCGGTAAACCCGGTCAATGGTCTAATCTGATTGTGGATTTGCCTGATCGCTTGAACGTTCATCATGGTGTCACCCTCCCTCTATAGATTGATTAGTCAGCGGAATTGCTTGAACTTTCGATTTTAGAATAACTCATTTCGACGGAAATGTCAATCTAAATCGAAAATGTTTGATTGCTTAATAGCTGCCTAATAACCATTAAAAGGTGACGGTTAAAGTTGCCAGGTAGCAGACCAGGTGGACGTGGCCATGAGCAAGGCAGTCTGCCTGCGTCCGGGTGATCGTCCTGCCGGTGGTGGCTGCGTCCTGGCCTGTGAGGAGCTACCCCCGACCCCGGTCTCGGGTCCCTCCCAAACCCGGAACGGCTTCGCTACCTGGCGCTCTATATATATATTCTTGCGCTCACGCAGATCAGTGTCTTAGTCCCTCTACCTGCCTGCCGCCTGACCTGTCTTGTCTGGTTAGCCTGGGCGGTCAGAGGCTTAGGGGACCCCACCGCCATTCGGCGCGGTACCCTCTCCCTACCCGTATATATATTATACCCTCTGCGTCTATTCACCCGACATTTTGAAAACCCCAAAGGGAACCCTTAACGATCTCTTCATGAACCTACCCGTCACCCAAGTACCTGGTCTGATAAAAGAAAATGGTCCCATCGAGCTTCGATTTTGGTTCCACCGGCCATCTG
>JADFXK010000012.1:7144-27005 GCA_015233625.1 Deltaproteobacteria bacterium
CCCGCCCACTCGCTCGGTCCCTCCTTCCGCCCACCTATTTTTTTGACGAAGCGTCGGATAAAGCAAACCTTCCCCTGTTTTGGGCGTCATGGTGGATTTTTGGCCGCCCCCTTTTGGTGGTGCCGGTGGCTCTTGGCCCAAAACGGATTGGCCTTTCTGCCCAAGGCCACCATCCCGATACCACTGACTTGACGGCGTAAATGTCCTAAATGCCCGCTCAGCCGCCATTTCAGGCGTCAACCCTTCCGGGCCGTAACTTAAGGCCGCTACAAGTTGCTGGACATTTTTGGCCCCGCCGCTTCTCCAAGATTCGAGTTGCGGCCTTTGATATTTCTGGAACATCCGCTCGGCGATTAAAGAAGGATCAAGGTTTCGCCTTTGAAGTTCTTTCTCATAATCGCCCTGGGATTGGCCAAGACCGCCCCCGTAGTCGGTGTTGTCGGAATAATCATCACCCATTATGCGTTCTCCTCCAGACCCGTCGGCCCGGTGCTACACATCCGAATGTTTGCCAGGTGGCTGACCAATTCACCCACCATTTACAATGGTTATTATACACTATTAAGCAATATAAGTCAATCTAAATAAAGAGCAACTCTATGCAAAGACAAGGACAAATTTGGGTCCCTCCCCGCGTCAGAGAATGAGCCTCGTCGGGGTAATACCCTGGTGCCGCTATAAAAAGTTTTTATAGTCCTGGCAACCGGTTAGGCCAAAGCCCTCCAGTCTGGGCCGGGTGAGACTAACCTAAGTCGGGATATCTCATCGACCTGACTTTGAGGTTTGGCTTCATGTAAACCGGTAAATTATGGATTTTTGCCTGAAATAGTAGGTCTTCCACCCATTCCCATTTTGGCTGCCCCTCATCCATCCCGCTGGTCTTGCTCCGGCCACCGATGATAATCCAGTCAAACATGCTCAAATCGTTGTCAGGGAATTCCAAACCACTCATCAAAGGTTCACAGCTTAGGAATTTGACTGTGGCTTTGACATGGCCAAAAGCCTCAACGGCGGCCGCCACGCGGGCCTGGGTATCAACTGTGGTCCCGACCCAGGCGTTAGGCGGGAAAATAACACCCGGCAACCGCTTGGGGTTCTTGGTCAAGAAGATGAAATTCCATTGCCGGTTCTGGTTACAGACGTCTAAGATTTGATCTATCCATGATTGATCTACCCAGTCGCCGAAAAGATCGGCCATGCTGCAAACGAAGACATTCTTAATGCCAGGTTCATTAATCCGCTTGACGGGAATCGTGGTGTTGGCCGGGGCGGACAAACGGTCCGGATAGAAGTGGGGGGCGAACTTGTATTCACCGAAGAACCGATTGGCGATGTCTCGGGCATAGCAATACTTACATCCATGCAAACAGCCAGTGACGGGATTCCATGTCCACTTGGCCCATTCTATGTTGTCATTGGTGGCATTGAGCTTAGAGGCGACGGTGCTCTCCTCCGACGTGGCCGGTGTAGGGGTTGCCTCTTTGATCTGCTTAATATTTTTGACGGCCTCTGATATCTCCGCTTTTGGTTTGGATATCACCTCAATTTGCTTCTCTATCGGAAGTTGCGTCAGTACAGCCGCCGCCGATACAGCCATCCCCCCGGATGTAACAGCCTCTATCAGTTCGGGCGCTCCCTTTTGTTCAACAGTCTTGGCGTGCTGTACGGTTTTCGGAGACACACTCATATCTTTAGCCGCTTCATCCCTGGCCTGCAGTCTGCGACCTTGAGGTAAATTTGCCTCAGGGTCCACGGCTACATCCTTTTTCCCGGCCAACATTCTTTTCTTCGCTTCAACGGAATAAAGCCGCTCAAGCTCCACTGCCAACATCGCTCTTTGTGACTCATTAAGATTCCGTCGGGCGTTTTGGTTCTTGATAATCCAAATTTTAACAGCGTCAATCGAATCAAATTTCATTTCCAAGGTCTTAAACGGGACATCATACTTACGACATACTTGATAGCGGTTATGCCCATCGATGATAGTCCCATTCCAGGTTAAGATTGCATCCCGGCAACCTTCGGTTAGGATGCTCCCGGTGAGCATATGAAGCTCGTCAGGCTGTAGGGCCGGAATGAATGATTGAAACTCTGGATCTATATGCAGTTCCATAATGTCTCCGTGAAACAAAATGATGTCGATCTAAATAAATAATTATTGCAGTGTGTTACATTAAGTGTTTCATTTTGGAACACAACCCAGAAACATCCTTTTGGCCTAAACCGTCTATACCCGATTGGATATATAAAAATGGTAAACAAATTAATGGGTTCTACATAGGGTGGAAAATGGGTTGCCTGCCGGCTCTGTCGCTTGGATGGTTATGTCAAAATTGACATATGTATCCTGCCCTTGATATTCCTCTGCGATTCCGGTCAATCAGTCGAACGCTAAAGGTCCGTTTATCGGCCATGCTTGGTGTAAAGCTCATCCAGAACCGTCTTTTGCCTGGGGCTCGGCTGCTTACCCTTTTGAATCTGCTTGCTAACATTTTTAACGAAATTTTTCT
Organism: Deltaproteobacteria bacterium; assembly: GCA_015233625.1. Lineage (GTDB taxonomy): Bacteria > Desulfobacterota > JADFXK01 > JADFXK01 > JADFXK01 > JADFXK01. The sequence continues at coordinate 9,655 of JADFXK010000012.1, forward strand.
CCCAGCCGTTCAAATCGGCCCAACAGCGTTTGATCCCCTCAAGTTTGGACAACCAGTTTGAATACGGCCCGGCTGTGCTTGTCGCCGACATAATATATGGGGCCGATGTCCGCGATGTCAGGATATCCGGCCAGGTCAAATTATTCGATTTGAGCAACGCATTTGCCCGGTCGGCCGCGGCTAATCTCTCGCCGTCATGGGCGCTGCCCAACATGCCAAGAACCTTGCCCAACTTGTCGAGAAATTCAGGTGTAATCTTTTTCATGTTCATGATGGTGCTTCCAATGGCCTCAACAGGGACATCTGCCGCGACGTCTGCCGCATCCATTCTTTAATGGGCAGAAACACGTCAATATCAGCACGGTCGGGCCGACGTTTGTACCTCAACCTGGTGAGCAAAACAGCGACAATTAGACATCCGTGTTGAATGTCGACATCCGGCATCACTTTGGCGACCTCATCCCTGAGAGCGACGGAACTTACAGCCGCACGCCCCCGGCTCTGGAACCTGGCGAGAAAATCCACACAATGCTGGATATGCTCTATGCCAGCGGGAGTGAAAAACTCGCCGTGGTCCTCCGACCAATATCCGGCATCCAGGGTTTTATAGCCGTTGATCGTGAGGCCGGGTTCATCTTTGATGACTCGCTTAACCAGGCTTGTGGTGACGATCATATTAAGCGTCCCCCAGGTGATCGTTTGCCCATGCCATAATTTCGATTACCCTGGCTTTTACCTCGGGCCTGGTTATTGATGAAACAACCCTTCCTTGCAAGTTTTCCAGAATTTCAGGTGTCAACCGGAAATGCCGCTTTCCGCCAACAATCCATCCCCATCCCTTATGGGCTTCGCTCGTGACAAAGAAGTTGCACGTCGGAACATGAACCCATAAAGATTCTACTAACTGCTGGTCGGCCTCTACCTCATCCGGGGCTAATCGAACCGGTGGCGCTGGAACTCGTCCGATGTCAGCCTTGAATATCCCCCTGGCCTCATCAACAATACCCTGGCCGTCGCCGACATCAGACTTCACGTCTACCTGGGCATCCGCCATCTGGTGACAAACACCGTGAATTACGCCGTCATCATAGTAATATTTCACAATGGCTGGATCGTCTTCCAATGCCCGGCATCTTTCCCGGAAAGACCTAAGCTCGGGCTGAAGTTTGACCTCTTGTGAGCCTGGTTTGACGGTTTCAGGCCGATGGATGACAGTTTCGACCTCGATAGCGGCCTGTTCAACCTCTGGTTTGGCCAATAAGGCGATGATGTCTTGCCGGTTGGCTCTGATTTTTGCCCGCAACTCATCATCCAGGACGTCCCGTGGCTCGACTCGAACCAGATCACCAAAGATTGAAATGTTCCCGCCTCTGGTAATGACTGTTTCAACGGCTGACTGTGCTGCATGTTTCATTCTTAATTGCTCCTATCCAGGCCGGTGACCCATGTGACCCATTGAAAGTGAAGGGTCACCACTTAAGATATCGGTTTTATTTACCAGATGACTCTTGTGACCCATATGACCCATGTTTAGAGTAAAAAATAAATATCACCAAGAGAGAGGCTAAAAAAATAACATATATGTATAATAAATAAAATACATAACATCTTTTTTTGTATTATAAGGGATAGAGCCACATGAGGTTTTGTTTTTTATGTTCATACAATGGGTCACAAGAGTCACTTGTGTCATTCTCTTGGTGAAATAAATAGGTTAAGTGGTGACCCATGCCAAGAGAAGGGTCACAAGGGTCACTCATGGGTCATCAGAAATACTCAGCGTCGTTTGTCGGGGATGATCCATCCTCTTGGCGCTGATCTTGGTCGCCGCACAATTCACGCAGCCATTTGATGTTCTCGGCAGAGACGATGAATCCGTGGCCATCTCCTCTCCGCTTCTTTTCCAGACCTAATTTAGCAACCGTTCGGCCCACAACATCAGACTTCATGCGAAGGCCTTCAGAAGTCCCTCCATTCACCTTGGTGGTGATCTGGTCAGTGGAAATGAACCCGCCGTTAATCTCCGGCAAGCAGTCCAATATTGCTCTCGCTATCCTGATTTCCGATGGTAAAGCTGTTCGTTGAGTAGTCTGTTGATCAAATAATTGGTTCCATATGAATCTTTGGTGAGCATGGACAAATCGAATGACCTCAATGGCCGCCTTCATAGTTGACTCTGGGATCGGATCTCGCTCGTTACCACCTGCGTCAACCGAATTCAAAATATGAAGAGCCAATGCCGTCCTTGCCGCCTGCCCAATCAGTTTTGGGGCGACGGTCCCATCTGAACGGTCGGCATCACTTTGAAGCCAGGTTTCTAATTGGACTTCACCATAAAACACCTTGAAAACTTCTTTCGCCCCTGGGCTTAAAGTAATGATTTTGGGAACAGGGTTCATGTTCCTATCCATGTCGAAGTCCATATTGCAGAGCTTTTGGACGATTTCTTTGATTTGGTCGCTCGCCTCTTGAGATATAGAATCCTCGGTCCATCGTCTCGGCTTATCCTGTTGGACGCTAATCAACCAAAACCTTTGCAAGAATCCAGTTAATGCGTCTTTATCGTTGAAAGCATGATTCAGTATTTTTGGCTGTATCCCCCCAAGGATGGACACGCTAGCGTGACGGACTCCAGTTTTACGGCTGACACGATTGGTCCGCCAAGGGCCGCTATCATACGCAGAGAGAAGTCTTGCTTTTGATTGGCCCTTATTTCCGGAATATTGGTCTAATCCTAAAATGAGTTGGGTCAGTTCATCCGGGTGCCACAAAACGCCACGTGGATTTTCGGATAAGGCTTCTCCGATGCTTTCAATTGTAGCGTCGTCAATAATTGTTTGTTTTAACCCTGGTTTAATCGGGATAGTGACATCCGCCTGCCCCTTCCTCTGGTCTCGTTTTGCTTTGGCAAGCTCAACTTCAAATTTTTCCATAGCCTTCTGGAACTCTTTAAGTTGCTCATAATCTTTGTCGTGGATCGAATCGAAAAGCACCTTCAGCGCCGGGCTCTTCCCTAATCCACTTTTCCCGATTATTCCGACCCACAGAACAAGGTATTCAACCCATCCGGGCTTTATCAACACGCCTCGCGTGCGGCCAACACAGCCACAAACGAGTACCAATAATCCAAGGCAAAGGATGGTCGGTGGGACATCAATTGCCCTGGAAATTTCTTCAATAACAATTTGCAGGCTGGGCGGGAATACAGTGACGGGGAAGCGGGGCAGAACAATCAGGTCCGGGGCCTCCGGGGGAACTTCATCTTCGATGGGGCGCGCCGCCTCGATCTGTCGGCGGACCTCTTCAATTCCCTCGGCGCTGGCCAGGTCGTTAAAGTCAGAATCCTTCGGCTTCGGGGCTTTAAACACCGGGTAACAGAACTTGGCGTTGATCGCCTTAGCCGCGGCCAGGCCGTGGGTCCTGCCGGGGTTCTCTTCGCGCTCCCGGTCATTATCCGCACAGATGGTGATCTCGGCGTAGGGATACTTCGCCCGGATCGCCAAGGCAACCGACATGAGGTTGTAGCAATCTAAGGCAACGATGATGGTGGCACCCGTGGCCATGTGGATACTCCAGCCGGTGCTAAAGCTCTCGCTTATAATGATAAGATCGTTTCCCTGGATAATGCCCCAGCATCCTTTTTTGATCGCTCCCTTAAGGAATAACTTACTTTTCCCGTCCTGGCTGATACGTTGGACGTTGACTATCTCACCTTTGGGGTCATAAATGCGGCAGACCCACATACCTCGATAAACAAGGATCTCGGTCGGCTGGATACCCTTCTTTTCAACATAGGGGTGAGATGTGGCCGTCTTCGCTCTTTTCAGAAGCCATTTAGCCGTGGCCGCCGCTTTATCCTGGGCCTTCTTCCGCTCAGCGTCATCCCTGGCCTTCTGCTCCTCTATCATCTTGGCGAAAGCTTCCCGCTCCTGGGCGTTCATCTCGCCCGGCTTCCGGGAACAAAACTTGAACAGATTCGGTTTTGCCCAATCGTCGGCACACCCGATAAGCGTTCCGTCGGATAAAAGCAAAAGACTGTACCAGGCATTTTTGTCCCGGCCGTTATCCTTGGCGCTGAACCGATGAATCTTATTGTCGGCCACAACATCGCTGGGGATATTAAGACCGCGCTGCTGACGGACCTGGTCGCGGAAATCTAACAGCATTTCGGAAAAGTTCATTATTCATGATCCCCCCGGCTTTGCTGCTCGGTCGGTTGGCCAGACAAAAATTGATCCAAGTCGGCGACGTGATAGAGGATTTTCCGGCCGACTCGACGGAACCGCGGCGAATCTGGATTCATCTTTCGGCGTAGGACTAAACCGGCTGGGCCGAACAAGTTTCCAAGATAAATTACGGCTTCTTCAGTTGTTAGAAGGTGTTTGACGGTCTCGCTGGCTGTTATGGTTTTATTTTTTTCTCTCATGGGGATGTGCCTCCGTTGCGAAAAGATTCGAGTTTTCCGCTAGGCATAGGCACCCGTGGGGCAGGGCAATTCGGCAGGGAAGCCTCATCAACATAAAAAAAGAATGTCTAATTAGCTCATTTTTTAAGCCGGTTAAACAATAATAGTTGACGAATTTCCTGGATGTGAGATAATTATCAGACTTCGACATCTGTTAATCGTCTCACTGCCCTGCCCGTTTCCGGTGCTACCAACACCTAGACGGGCAGTGTCATTTTAGGACCCATTATAAACGCTGGCCCCGTATTTTTCAATGTTTCTTTTTTGTGCGCTAATTTGAATTTGATTTTATCCTATCAAGTAGATAATCAAATTATTCAGATGGTGTCAAGGGAACATTACATTTGCTTTTCTATGTTATGTTTGTGATTTCATGACACATCGCTATTTTCATTGCTCGTTGATTTTTCGATGGGAAAATATAACAATCCTACCTTCTAAATTTCTATCATTCTGCCCATCCCGGATACTCTGCCAACCAGAATAATCCAATCAATTCAAAGCAATGTCCCTGAGACATAATATTCCATATGGTCGGGGTATTTCTTCGCCCCGGCGTTTTTGCCGCACACGTCGCCGGGTGTCGCCAGCCATTTTCGTCGCATGGGGGCCGGTGACACGCAGATCATCCGTGCCTTCCTCGGTGCTAATTCGGGGCAAAAGTCAAGAGAATTGGTAGTTCGATTAGGCCGATTGATTAGTAGCTTCGCCGCTTCCTTCCTCAAAGCTCACCAAAACAAATTGACAAAAATTCTAAAAAGCGTTATCATTCCATTAGACCTTCGCATGGGAGACATAAGCGCTCCACACAGGGCGTCATGACGCTAGTAGGTACAGGGAAGGAATCTATTAATATCCCTGTTGGCCGAAAGCTAGTCCGATAGTGCGAAGGTTTTTTATTGGTTGCTGGGTAAAAGGTCAATAGAGCCAACCTGTTTCCCTTCTCCAGGATAACCGCGACAAATCTTTCTCCACCTGGCGTCATCCCCTTGAGCGCATAGCTTTTCCCCGCCTTATCTTTAATCGCTATCGGGACATCTTCCGAATTCTCCAGCAAGTCGAAAACACAGGGCAAGAGCCTCAACCGTCCCGGTTGATTGCTTTTTTGCTCTTGCTTTCGATGGGCCTTACGGTTGATTGGGACATTAGGCTGTCGCCTCTTCCTGCCTGATCTTTAGCCCTCCCGCCAGATAAGCGCAATAATCTCGAACTACTGTCGTCCCGGATAGTGCTTTTTTCAGCACCGGCGTCAAATAGAAAGCTTCCATAGCCCTACTTAGACAGAACTTTTTTGCCTTCGGGTCTGGTAGCCGCTCAACCAGGGTCTTGAATTCATCCTGGGCCTGTTCCATTGGTGACGGTCCCCAGATAGTAGGCCAGGGTAATCAGTGGCTCTGGGCGAAGCGTGCCCGATAATCAGTCCGCATACCTTCCTGGAACGTGTTGCTTGCGTCACCGGTACATTTTTCACAACATGCCTGGACATTGGTAAGATCGGTTTTCTTCCCCCGGCCATCTATCAAGCTTTCGACCAATTTCGTTTTAGAGCCACAGGCCATACATGTGTTGTCGGCCCATTTGACTATATCCTCAAAGTTTTTGATCATAGGTTCAAGAGAGACAGACGGACGCTGTTCTGACGTGGGTGGTGTTGGCTTTGACTCGGGATGAGCAGTGTTTGTTTGTTTTTTTTCTTTTAAATCTTTTACTACTTGTCTTTTAGTGGATGGGTTACTCTCGACCGGTGTCGCCAAAGTGGTTGCTGTGACAGGATGTTCCGGCTTCGGGATGGGCTGATTCTGGTCGGCAAGTTGACATTTTTTTTCCACCTGGCTGACAGAATTTTTCCATGAGGTGGCCGTTTTGGCGTCAGGCTTCGGAGTCAGCCCTATGATATGAATGTATCCGTCCTCCAAGCTGATCAATTTGGCCTTGACCATCTCCTTGAGCCGGGATTTAATTGTTCGCCGGCTGACTCCGAACTCCCTGGCCATGTATTCAATTCCGCACCAGCAATAGCCACGGTTGCCAGCCATCAAGGTCAGATCAACAAATATTAAGCGAGCGCCTTCGGACACGGATAGATTGCGGGTGTTTTTCTTTATCGGGTGCAGGATGTTTGACATTCGGGCCTCCATTTTATGTTGGCCCGGAAAGCATTTGGAAGTTTTTTTGCAGACGGAAAGCAAAAGATTATTGACATGCCAAATTAGACACGGTATAATCCTTCTTGTTGGAACAAAGCTTTCCGTGGCTGCCTTCAATCGTTTGCTTTCCAGGGCTTGATTGATAGCGGCCACAACCTTTTTTTAGGACTGTGGGCGTGGATTGATTTCATGCCGGGCATAATAGCCGCTTCCTGCCGAAACTGCAATATCTCGCCACAAAAAAAATCCGGTCAACCCATCACAGGTCGCCGGATCTTCAATGATTCCCGAACAAAAAAAAATTATGCTACTCCCACATCTTTGATTGCTTCCTTCAGAGCCATTACCCGGTTCGTCCAGCCTGTTAGATAAATTCCTCGGCGTTTATCTTTGGCCAATGTCACATAAAGCCTAAGCCTTCGGTTGAGATACGAATTTGTTATGTTTTCTGTATCGGTTGAAATGGCGGCGGCAATTGTGGCCGATCCCATGATCCCGTCAACAGCGAGCGGGACGCCCTTGGGATGCCAGGAGTTGATTTCGGTTTGCAGGAGTTTCACGGCCTCGGCGACGCCCATGTTGACGGCTGTGTCGAACACGGCCAAAGCCAGGCTGTCTGGTAGTTGGTCACAGTAGCATTTATCCCAGAATTCGGATTTGTAAATTGCCCTGGCCTGGTCTTCGGTCAGGGCTTTAATGGTATTGGCCGTGGCTTTAGGATCAATTTCCTTGGTATAAAAACGTAGGCTAATTCCATACTTAGTCGGACCTCCTGAATCTACAACATACTTCGCACCGCCTTCAAACTTCAGGACTATGGCCACGGCAGTGTCAAAATTAATCGGCATAGAGAACCTCCGTTGGTAGTGTGTCTCTGTACGCCAAGAATGTCAGAAGTGTGTGGATTTCTTCTCGTTCTTGGTCGCATTTGTCTGACATCATGTCAATTTTTTTGATAGCGTCTTGTTGTGGGGAAAGTAGATCGATAGGTCGGCAACTAAACATCATCTCTCCTCTTGTTTTGACTATTTAGTAGATATCGTCCCGAACACACGTCATCGATCTTGATAGACAAGGTAGTGAGTTGATTGGATAAATGGTTGAGGCCTATTTTCATTTCCGCCCTTATGTTGGATAAGTCGTCACTATGCTTGGATAAAGTATCGAATATCTTGTTAAAAAGCTGGCTGGTCTCGCTCTCTAATTTGTCGAGCCGCTGGCTGCAAGCCAGGCAATCGCCGACTGGAACCATTTTGTCCATTTTGTTTTCAAGCTTAAAAACCTTGTTCTCGCATCCCAAGCGTTGTTCAGAAAACTTTTGTTCAGAATCGGCTTTAAAATCAATAATTTGGCGTTTGAGATCGTTATAAAGCATCTTCCCCGCCCAGGACAAAAGGATAACCAATCCTGAAATTATTGATCCAAATATTTGTTCATGAGACATATTCCGGCTCCAATTTAGTTAATCCAAAATACTGTATCGTCACGGTAAAGTCCAGGCTTTGTTTACGTCACCGGCGGAGGAACTGTATTTTTAATCTGGGGAACCAGGGCGTTTATTTCGGAAACTAACTTCAAGATTTGATTCTGTTGGGTGAGAATTGATTGCCACCCGGTAACATCCTGGACTAATTGGGATGCGGAGCAATAGACTTGAATGGATAATTGGATATCTTTAATAATCGGATCTGCCTTGGCGGCGAATGACTGGTTATTCATTTCAGATTCGATGATAGTCGTAGCCGCTATGGCGACCATGCTAATGTTGGTCAGGTCGGTACAAGAAGCGGCGGCAATGGCCCGGTAGTCTTTAGGATTTGTGTTGACGGCCTGGTACGTGGAACAACCTGAAATGGTATATGCACAAATCCATAAAAATATACATGTGACCGAGTACCTGCTTAGTTTTTCGAAAAATTTATACATTACTTTCCTCCGGTGATTTTCTTGATTAGTGGGTTATCTGATCCAAGCTTTTCTGCTGTGCGACCTATGGCGTATACTCCGGTCACGGCCATCCAAGATGTCCAAAACGGTTCCGGCAAAGAGAACGCAGGCGGTACGATGGGATGTCCAATTGTGGCGGCAACGAGAGCCACCAATGGGGTAAGTACGCCATTCATTAGGAAAATTAGCAGACCGATGTAAACTATACTTGGCCGCGCCCGCTTGGTGTACTTGTCGTCCTGAGTAAGTTCGGCTACAATGATGGATTTTTGTGCCTCCACCAGGGTGTTCACCTGGGCAATGGTTGCCTCGGTAATGGCCGTCTCTGCCTGTAGTTTGTCGGCGTCCGACATGGCCGGTGGTAGAAAATGCCGGATTACTGTTCCGACGGTTCCATTGACTGCGTCGGCGATTGAACCGACACCGGTCAGATCGAGTCCCATTATTTACCTCCTAACATTGAAATAATATCTGATAATTGAACCGGGTTAACATCTGGGGGCCAGGTCCAGGTGATAGCCAAAAGGGCATCCGTCGTCTGTGCCGTTTCAAGCTGACTTTTGATACCGTAGTAGACGGATAACGCACTTGCCGCCCAGGCGAAGACCTGATCTACCAGGGCCACGACAGCGGTGTTATTTAGCGAAATTGCAGTTTGCCGGGTCATCAACAAAGACGACTGTTGGCCGGAATCGTAATGAGAGTAAATGTAGTCTGTAATACTCTGCTTTGCTTCTGACAGACGCCCGGATCTCAGGATCTCCAGATCAATAGATTGACGAGGATCGGGTAAAAATATCCCATTGTCATCCATGACTAACGTGTCATCCGGCACTATCGCAACTTCCGAGGCTCCTGGGTACTGATCCAAGGAAATATCTTGCTCGTCAGAATGCGAAGCGACAATAAATCCATTTTTTAAAACTATTTTCATTGGTTATCCATAAATGTATGCTTGGACGTTCCCAAGAGTTTGGAGTGCCGGGGTTGTGCTGGTCCCGTTCGACGTCCACACGACTGAAGCTGCGTTTATATTAGACATATTGGACGCATTGACACCGGTGGTGGCAACGGACCGGACTATCGATGAATCCATGATGGCATACGACCCACGGTTTAGAAGCATCCCGTCGTCTGTATTTTTGATTACGCAATATGGCATATAGATGATAGATCCCGTCTCGGCGCTGATGCACCAATTACCTGCCCCCTGGGCAATAAACGTCACACTGGCTGCCCAGGCCACGGCCGCGATCATTCTAATCCCGGTCGTGTTGCCCATTACAACAATCGTTCCAACAGAAAATGACGAGTTGGTATCGGCATATATCCCATATACGAATTTATCGATTACAACTTTGCTCCCGGCCGTCGCAATTGAACCATTTGTGAGGTATATGCCGCTCGCAGCGCTTGATCCTCTGATTCTGAATCCGTCTATGTTGCCAATAACATTACCATTATATACAGCAAATCCCGTTGACGCAAAAGTAAGAACAACTTTATAGGACCAAGGCATATCTAAAACACTGCCGAAGATTGCAACTGAGGAACTGCGAAGTGGGTAGGCCAAGGTGATAACAGTATCAGTCCCACTTAATGCAACTGCAGATACAGGGAAAACCTCATCGTTTAAGGCCGTGCTTGACCCGGAAATTGTCAACGTGCTGCTCACCGGGAAATAGGTTCGCACGTCGCCTGTGACCTTGATATTAGAAGCATCTTTAATTGTGTTGATAGCACCTCGGTTTTGCGAGGCCGTTTGATTCCCGATAAACTGAATTTGAGAACCATTGACATGGGACATAGTAATAGTCCCCAGGGAATAGGCCCCATCTGAAAATTGGATGGTCACTATTACCCCGGCCCCGATGCTATAACCACCCAGGTACGTAAGCGCCTGCTGCGGTGTGGCCCACTTATTTCCGCTCGACCCATCCCCGGTTGCATCGCTACCGGTTGGGTCCACATAATACGTCGTATTGGCCGTGATCTTGGCCATATAACCGTCTATTGTCACCGTGCCTGACATGGTGACACCGCCGGACAAGGTCGGGGAAACCAGATTGCTACCGGTGATAGTCCCAGAGATCGTCAACGCTCCCGAGACTGCCGGGGAACCCTTTATGGAACCAACTGTGAGAACCCCGGATAACGTAGCCCCGCCAGAAATTGTGGGGGCAATGATTGACGTGGATGTTATCGTCCCCGAAACTGTAAGATTCCCTGATGTGGTCGGAGATACCAGGGCATTGGAGGTGACACTGCCTGACACTGTCAAATTTCCGGTAACCGAATGGGCGCTAACAGAAGAAACTGTCAGCAAACCGGTCAGCGTGGCGGCTCCCGAAATTGTCACATTTCCTGAAATCGACGGAGCGACTATCGCCCCTATGGTCAGCGAACCGCTTATTGTAGCATTGCCACTCACTGCTGGGGACACATAAGAAGTGGCCGTAATACTGCCAGAAACAGTGACATTACCACTGATAGCAGGCGAAACGCACGCCTGAGATGTTATGCTACCTGATACAGTAAGATTCCCGCTGATAGCTGGGGAAACCAAGGAGCCTGAAGTGATACTGCCTGAAACCGTGATGTTTCCCGAGACAGCCGGAGCGCCGTTGATTCGATCAACCGTGAGAAGGCCGGTCAGGGTGACGGTCCCGGAATGTGTGCATCCATGAAGTATTGACGCAGATGTAATCGCCGCCTGGCTCCCGGAATGTGGATTGACCGCTCCAATATGCGTGTCGATAGCACTGTGGGTATTAGTCCCAATGTAGGATAAATTGCGGTGATCTGTTGTCCCAATGGCGGTTCTCTTAATCCAATTTTTCGTTCCGTCCCAGACATAAGTGGCGTCGCCAGCAGCAATGGCCGGTTCTTTCCCAGTGACCATACCGGATAAAGTCGTGACATTACCTGAAAGAACGGTTATGGCTGATTCAAGTTGCTGATGGCTTAACGTCTGGTTAGTCAAATGCGACGATAGAGTAACTGCGGCGGCTGCGGCATCGGCGTGTGGATTAGCGGCGGTGATATGGGCGGAGATAACCCCGTTGGCCGTAGTCATCTGGCCCGAGAGTGTGGTTAACGTGCTGTCAATCTGTGGATGCGAGTTCACCTGGTTGAGTTCGTGGGCGGTTATCATCCCGCTCAAAGAAGCAATAGCCGATGTTTGGCCGGTAATTTGCCCTGATAGAGTTGTAATTGCAGAACTCTGGCCGGTGACCTGGCTGCTCAGCGTGGTAATCGCCGACTCGATCTGCGGATGGCTGAGGGTCTGGTTTAGAGTGTGGGCCGTTATTAGCCCACTTAGAGATATGATGGCTGATGATTGGCCGGTAATTTGACCTGACATCGTCGTAATGGCAGAGCTATGGCTGGTAAGTTGTCCTGAAATAGTGGTTATCGCTGAATCTATCTGATCATGAGAATTTGCCCCGGTGTTTGTCAGTTTTGCGTGGTCGAGGGTGCCAATGGCCGTTTTTTCAATCCATTGTAGATCGCCCTGAAGGACTTGAGATCCCGTTCCGGCGTTTATCCCCAGACCGCCCGAAGACTCAAGAGTATACCCCTCCAACGACATAGCATCGTTATAATTGATGAACTGACATCGGTAAATGAAAATAAGAGCCACAGGGTAAGAACTTGGAGTCCCGCTAAGAACATAATTGCCCAGGCCATCAAACGTAGCGGCGATAGGCGCACCGCCGACCGTAGTCGGTGTGGTAAAAGTGACAAGGCCAGAATCAACGGTTGACAAAACCGCATCCACCCCGTCACCGAATTGGTCCAAAACGAATGTTGCTCCCGGCGTTGACGTAATTGATGACGCTGTAATGCTTCCCGTTGTTCCTGCCGTAATCGTTGCATAGAACTCTGCCCTAACATATTTTGACTCCAAACTATCCAACCGGCCATCGAATCCGCAGGCCGATTCTGTTACATCAATATTGACGGTTCCCGAGGCGCTGGTGTAGACGATGTTCACCCGGCTTGACCCGGCTTGCAGCTTACGAAAATTTAGCGTCGTTCCAATGCGGTTTTCGAATACCCCGGTGCCGCCGGTTCCGACGTTCATGGCGGTTTTGACGCTTTTCGGTTCAGTAACAAATTTCATAATGTCTCTTTATTACTCGTAAAATGATAAACTAATCAGGGCATCGCACGCAGAAATCACACTTAGTGATACGCTATCTTTCATATCATACATAACAGGGTTAAACTCTGACCCTGATCCATCTGTAATATCAATAGTTGGTATAGCTGCCGGGCTATTCGTCCGCGCCCAAAAATCTTGGGAACATGAAATTAGTACATGGTGAGCGCCTGGGGGAGTGTCCACGGTTTTCTGGACACCGGCTGATAGAACCAGGGCGCAGATATAATCGCTGGCCACCCGAGAGAACGTCGCCCGGATCTGTGTGCCTTCCAGTGACGCCCCATTATTGATGATCCATTTATGCACTGCCACCTCCCGCATATTCTAAGATTTGAGCCTGTAATACTTCGATGACCTGGCCCAAGGGCATTCCAGCGGACTCCGGGTTAAACGCCACGAAATGTTCAAAACACCGGAGGAAGGACACGGTGTCCTTAAATTGGCCATTGGCATGTAACCGGAGCAGTTCCCGGTACAAACTCATGGCCGACTCTTGCAACGGGCCTTTAAACGAAAATCCGGTTAAGGCAGAATATGTAATCGCAGCGGCTGGTCGGTCGTCGCCAACAAAGATGTCAATTCGGGCCTCGTCCGGAGGCGGTTTTTGAGACCAAATCCCTTGATTTACCATATTGTCTAATGACTGTGTGATAACAGCAAACGCGTGTTGAATTTCTTGCGTTGTCCGATCCAAAACTTCTCGCTTTTGCTCTTCGTCCATCAACCATCACTTTCTGGCGTCCATGCCGTTGTCTTTGGAGTTTCTGCGGCCCAGGCTGCTGGTGTTGCATCCTCCAATATCCAATACCAAAAATTAGGTGATTCTTGTGCATAGGGTTTGACGTGCTTTATTTCGGTGGCGACATGTTCAAAACTGCCGACAGCCGCAACCAGAGGATTAAATGGTGATTCGCGAAATAAAGCATTGTCAGAATGGGAGGCCGCACTGGCTCCCGCCACAAGTGTGAAAGTTCCCAGGAGAGTGGAGCCGAGCCGGACCACTTCATTAGCCCAACCGGTCAACTCGCTTTCGAGGCCGCAGGCCAGGCTATCGCTGGCTGTTGCCTCGGCTGAAATGGTGTATATGCTCATTACCCTGCCGAAATCCTTCGGTTATACGTAACCCGGATAATATCCCCGTCAACATATGTCCGTCCGATAGAAAATACTTCCAGCGAATCAAGGACCGCTCCGACCGCCGTCGTGTCGCCCTTGACCGGGCTGGAAAAGAGACCGACACCCCATACCGTATGCGTCCCTGAGATAGTAAAGGTGGATTTGTTATCTTCATTCGTAACATTCTGATCATACGATACACCAAAAAAACAAGTTTGTCTACCACTTTCTACATATGAAGTTAATTCTGTTGGCCCTGGGTCTGTGTAGCTTGAAGAAACCGTGTACCCGGCGGACCCAGAAAATAATCCAATATACCAAGTACCTACCGCTGTACTTCCCGATTGGTTTACTCGGAAGTGTGTGTTTAGGGCCTTGTCTCGGCCCTCTTTTGTTACAAATGAGGCCATTTATTTTTACTCCTCTGAGTCGTCGGTGTACTTGTCATATTTGGCTAATGCCACCTTCTGGAATGGAGCGGGATTTTCCCTGTACCGGGCCGCTACCATCTGGGCTTTTTGAATTTGTTGTCTAACTCGCTTCAATTTCATGGACTGTTCGGGGGTTAAGTTGTCTTCGTTGACATCCCGACCTGCTTTGACTTGCTTCTTCATGTCGGCAATTGTGTTCGCCTGCACCCTGGACAGTGCCATTTTGAACGCTTTCATCGGGTCGCCCTGGTTCTGAGCCACTTCATCCATAATTCTGGTGATCATTTTTTCGTCACCGTTTTTGATGGCTCTTTGGAACATGTTGTCGGCTTTGCCTTCGGTGGTCCCACGGCTGACCGGGTACATAAAATTCATCGGGGTGAAATCTTTAGTACTATCCCCTATTGCTTGAATAGAAAATGGGGATATTTGACCGGCGGTCATCTTGACCATGCCTTTGTTCCTGGCCCATCCGGTGGTGTTCTTGAGGTCTTTATTCTCGAACCCGGCCAGTGATTTATCAGTGAAAAATTGAGCAATCCACTGAAGGTTCGGGGCCGCTTTACGCCCGGCGTTATAGCTGGCTGCTGACAGGAACGAATATTCGCCACTTCTTGGATCGTAGATCCAGTCGTGGCCTTCTTCGATGATCTTCCAGGGGCGAAAATAATTTATTGCCCCGGCGCTATCCCGGCCCATTTGGACGCGGAGAGCGTTCCCGAGGTTGTTCTCCCACATAAAATGCCCTTTGCCGTCTGCCCATGATACGTTCCGCTGCTTGGCATCGTCGTACTTGCTGACAGCATAGTTCATCAAATTTAGGGGTACATACAGGTACATGAAAGCTTTAGGTAGCGTGGATTTTAGAGCCATTCGTTGTCTGAACCCTGGATCAATCGTAGCCCCGAGGCCACCAATTGCCCCGAGGGTCCGGGTAACGGAAAATGTCCAGTCAGGTGAGAGCATGGCGGCTTGAAGACCTTGTTGCAGCCTGGGATTGATCATCAAAGCGTGAAATGCCTGGCCCCCGAACAGATCGTTGACGTACCGGGCCACATCTTTACCGATCAACGTTTTTTGCTCTGCTGAAACATCGCCCACACGTTTTAGCTCCTGGCCTTTCAGATGCTCATAGGCCATGAGTTTATAGTTGGTGTGCATGGTATCCCAAAGAAACGAGTCGTTTACCTCTTTAAACTTTTGCGCCCATTTAAGCGGGTTAAGTGGTTGATATTTCCCAAGGTTGGTGGTTTCAACGACTTTCTCAATCATTTTGTCTATCTGCGGTCTAAAGACATCACTTGACCCTTCTACTTTGAGACCGTCGCCAATGGCGTCACGGGAAGCCTCCGGGTGGTCGAAGATGTAGTTTTTCCCGCCCTTGATCCCCCGCCATAGAATGGCCGGGTTGACCATCAGGGCATGCTCGGCCAGGGTGGCCATGTGGAACAGGGACAAACCAAGTTGAGCCGCTTTCTGCACGGCGTTCATGGTTTCGTACCTGGCTATCCATTTTCCTTCAATCCGGGGTTTGAGCATCAGGTTTATTTCTTTAGCATATTCAGGATTTACCTTAATCGGGCCTTCAAAAATAGACTTCTGCAAAATCGGATTGTCGATATAAGTCCAATCCCTCGGAGCCGCGGCGGCTTTCTTAATGATGTACTCACCATTCAGGTCTTTGAAATTGCGGAATGAATCAATCATGTTCCGGGTGGCCGTGGCATTAATGACTGTGCGGCCATAGACTTCGGCAATGTGAGCGGCGTCGGTAAACCGTGGGGTCAGGCCGTCTTTTAAGCCATCGGCCAAAGTGTTAATGCTCCGCTCTAACTTAAACCTGTTATATGTAGATAATTTGGACACATAAGCGTCTTTCTGCGCTTCGTTGTCAAATTTCCACATGTGTGTTACGTAATCTTGGAGATACCCGATTCGATCACTTTTCTTCACCGGCAAATTTTCCATCATGTACGAGTGGAGTTCATCCATATGGTTTTTCCACGTCGTCCGGGCATATTTCTCTAACTCGGCCTTGCGCTCCGGGGTAAGTTTTTCCAGCGCCGTTTTGACGTTGGGCAAACGGTCTAACTCGGCTGCTCCGGGTAGCGTCCGTTCGATCAGAAATGGGAGTAATTGCCGTTCGCCTTTGTCCGGGATGGACTTTCTTACCATATCGTTGACGAATAGAGCGTTTTTGAAGAGCCAGACGTTGCGGTCGCTTTCGGAATCATCGATGGAATCGTAAAGCCGCCGTTGGCTGACGCCCTGGCCGTATAGACCGGCCCGGCTGTACCTGCTTGTACCTGTGCGGAACTCTTCAGCCATTTCCCGGATACGGATGGGAACTCGCTTTCCCTGGGCGTCTTTAAGACCGTTAAACATGGTCCCGATAGATTCTTTAAACCGGTTCACCATAGCTTTAAGCCCGCCTGGCACCGGCTCATAAGCGCCCCTGCGGAGCGCATTTCGGGTTACGAGATCCTCGTTACCCTCCCGGTGGTCCCACCTTACCAGGGGCTTCAAAGGTTTCAATACACGCCGGACGTATAACTGGTCGTATTGAGGCAAAACTTCATAGAGGCTGTGCGCCCATTCGTGGAGAACAGTTTTAGCGTCAGCTCCTTGGTGGAGCGAGACAACCATTTTAGCTATTCCATCGCCGATGTTGACTTTCTGGTGTTCCCCGGCAGTGAAAAACTCATTAGCCCTGGCCGGGTCCACGCCTCCACTGACCATTGCCGCTTGGGTGGCGTCCACCATTTTGGCCGTGGTTTTTAACACTGTGACGCTTTCGATGCCGGGGTGCCGGGCGATAATACTTTTCACCAGGTCAATTCGATCAGGCGAGATTTCCTTTCTGGAAACCATGCCATCCAAAACGTCGCCGATCGTCGTTTCATTCGCGACTTTGATCCGGTTCCGGGCCAGGTCGAATTCCATCGGTTTCATTTTGGTGTTTGGATCAACCGGGTTGAGATCGACCGCGTCCACGGCTTTGGTATGCCCGTCCAGATAAACGTCTGTTCCCTCAATTTTCTTTATTTCAAGATTTTCTCCATTATATTCAGCAACAT
>JADFXK010000130.1 GCA_015233625.1 Deltaproteobacteria bacterium
CATCGCCTCCCCGTGGCATAGCCGGATCTCCTATAACTCCGGATCTAATCAGTCTGCCGTCTTTGAGTGTGTTGATGTAATCGCTCGCGGATTTGATATCCGGGGCGCTGACGAGAACGTCTGCGATTTTTTCTATTCTAACCCCCGGTGATGATGTAGTTGTGGAAACTCTTATATAATCGTTCGCCGGTATGCCTGAGGATCCGAATGGAATAATGACCTCATCGACTTCTTTTTCAGTATGATTGTATCCCCGGTCCTGCCCTGGTGGCCGCGGGGAGCTTGCAGCTTGGTCTGATGCTGTTTGCAGCGAGCCAACCAATTGGGACATTACTTCTTGCAACGGACCAATTTGTTGAATAATAGCTACCTCAATCCGGTCAAGCCGCATACGCACGATCTTGAACCAACGATCAAACCCTTGGGGAACCATGTTGGGAAGACCTTCGAGTTCTTTTCTAAGTTTGGTTAATTCCCATACGATCCAGAACATGACTACGATGCAGACCACTCCCAAGATGGCGATGAACGACAGTATGATGTTTGTGCTTGAAAAATTCATCAGCCGACCTATCCCTTTCCCCGAGGAAGTCCCTGGTGGGGTTGGCGATGGGGTCGGGGTTGGTTCCAACGGTTCTCCCTCATTCGGTTCCTCTCCTGTATCTTGTTTTTTTTTCTTTTTTGTCGGTTTGCCGAATTTTGGCGCCTTGGCCGGTATTGCCGCGGCCGGTGGGGCAGACTGGACTTCTGCAGGTGTAACTGTCGACGTCGGCCACACGGTTTCAGCCGATTCAACCTGGCACCCAAACTCCTTGCAGAAGTCTTTGTATTCATCTGGTTTAGTTATAATCAGTAACCTTAATATGTTACATATGTTAGGGAGTTGCTTTTGGGTCCGTTTATCTTTGATGAAGTTAATGAAATCAACAACATCCTGGGGCTTAGATAGATCACCCCTGGCCACGCGGTTCTGGAAGTAGCCCAGAGTAGCTTGAAGGACCTTTTCATTGTACTCCTTACCCATTAAACAACGGAGGTAAAGACTCCCCCAGGTGGTTGTTTCCCCAATGAGAATCCGATTACAGGGCGGTTCTGCCGCCCCGGCCAGGGCGCAACCAGCGGCTAAGACGATGACAACTGCTAGAAAAATTCGCAAGCGCATGGCAGCCAACCGCCCTCCAATTAGGATCTGCATCCGGTCGAATGTCCCGAGAGAATAAAGCAGCCAATACTGTCTTTCGTTTAACCAGGTTGTGAGTCCCTTTTGTTTCGATTCGGGATAAGCTCTTGATTTAATGTTATCGTTTTGATACTCCCCCTGAATCCCCCGACTCGGTTTTCCAGTAGGTATTCGGTGAAGTTCCGGACTATCCGGCCTCGTTGAAAGGGATCGCCGAGATTCATTTCATTGAAGCTGTTGTTGAAAAGGTTGGTTAGTTGTTCGTCATTGACCAAAAGTGACGGCGAGACGGCCTTGACATCGACGCTGGAAGGATATGGAATGGGGTTATCGCCGATGCGTTCGAACCACTCCACGGTTTTGTCCTCACTGTCGGTATAGGAAATGCCCAGGAAAGTTGGGAGAGTTTGAATGTGATCATCGATTCTGACGCTATTGCCGGGGCTGATGGTCCCCAGGGAGCACGATAGCTTGGAATTCTCCGGCTCACTGGATATATCGATATTGCCTTCGCCCATAAGAGGAAAATTCTGGCCCAACAGGTTTGGCCGGACCTGTTCATTGAAAAGCTTGCAGATATTTTTCTTGATCACCTCGGTAATATAACGTCCTTTAACGTTGGCCCTATTCGCGATATCAGGATGAGACACAGCCAAATGCCAGGCACGGCCGGAAAGATAGATTCTGAATCCTGTCATCTCATGGGAGTGGTCTCCGCTCCTGGTTGGTTTTCCTTTCAACCCAACCTGCTTGATAGCCGCCCCGGCCAATAGGGCGGTATAGGCGCTTAACTCGTAGAGAAAGTCGGCGACTGTTTCCCCGTGGCCCTCTAGGGGCTGTTGCCCGGCGCTGATGGCCCGCTGCTTCCATAAATATTCGTCTGAGTAGACGGACCTAAAGGGATTGTTCCCAGCAAAGACGAAACTGCTACAAGAGATGCAATTGTTTTCCGAAAGCACAGCCACGTCGGTCGTGCCGCCGCCCACGTCGACGATGAGGGATAGACCCTGCAACGCGCCCTGAATTGGCGCCACCGCCTCTGGAACCGTGTGCCCTTCATTAAAATCTATCTCCAGACCGGACAACCGGGCGGCGTCTTGGGCCGCGGCTTTAACCACCAGGATGAACGCCTTCTTGAGATCTTCTTCCACACCCTGGCCGGGAATCTTGATCGGCAGCCCTTCAAATTTCATGGGTACGCTGACATAGACCGAGAGCCTGGAAAACCTGGTGGGAATATTTGGTTGCCCCTTCATATAAAAGTGGGCCTGCAACATGAGGAGATATCCGGTCAGAAAATCTTTCCAATAGACCAGTTTTTTGGTCAGGTCGTTCTCCCACTTGATATTGTAAACACAATAAGCCGGATCATTGGCGATGGACTCGTCTAATGAATCGCCCGGAATGGTATAATGCCTCAAAGGCAAATGCGGAATCTGGGAGTGGAAAATATCATCGCTACCCTTAAAGAAGAGATTGACCTCATCCCAGTCGGCTTTTCTCTGGCTATAGAGTCCGGTGGGGAAGACTTTGACCGACCCCTTGGCCCGGCTGAAATGGGGCACCCATGCAAAATCAACGACATGTTGATCCCAAAGTTTGTTGGAAAAGACTGTATACAGCAAATCGGACGGATTCATTTCGGTCGGGGCATTGGACCCGGTAGGCAGGCAAAATGAAGAACAACTACTCAAGGTGCCAAAATCGATCCCCACTCGGAGAAGATTGGTATCAATCTCTTGCGGGGCTACCTCCGGTAAAACGGGAAAATAGCCGCCACAGCAGGAACCCAGTTTATCTGTGAATTCAAAGATGACACCGGCTGGAGCGGCGCCCTGCCAGGCCGTCATGTGGATCGTCGGGCTGACCTTGTCCAGGTTTACCCAATTGACATCGGCCGAGGTTCTGTAGAACCAGACCTCTTCTTCGCCATCTTCGGGCTTGGCCAGGGTCCGGTTGCCCGGTCGGGCGGTCACCATTATACTGTAATATTTCCAGCCTGTTAATACCTGCCGCCGGGCCTTGTCGCCGGACCAAATGTAGCACTGATAGGTCATGTCCGGGATCTTTTTAGATCCGGTCTGGGATCCGTCGACCAGAGTTTTCGTCACTCGGATGAGAAACGAACTCTCGTTCAACGGGTCCACCTCGCTCACCTTGCCCCAATTTTTGATCTTGTGGGAGCGCATGTCCACGTAATTTTTGTTCAGCCGGGGATAATTGACTTGATCGTCCGAATACCAACCATTGTCCGGCTCCAGGCAGGCCACATACTCTTTGCGGAGGGGCCAAGGCACCACCGATATCGCTGATTGGGGCGTGGTCGAGCGGCCGAACTCCACCGTTCGGTCGGTGAATATATGCGCCGGATGGAGTATTTCCACCTCGTGGCCGGTCCGGGATAAATCGAGCACGGTTTGATAATTGAGAATCAACTTGTTTTTGACATCGTCCTGTCTACCGAACTTCCTGTTATTTCCAGACTTCAAAGTATTGGTGTACTGCAAAATCCGCTTTTCCCCAGAACCGAAGACAAAGAGGTTATGCCGCTCACCCGAAATGTTCAGGTGGCGCCCATCGGGGTACTGGATGACCATATCCTCGCCCGAAAGGTGCAGGTCGGTTATCAGAGCCTCTCTAGGCACAACGGTATTTTCGTTGGGGAATCTGATATCTCTAAAAAATTCCATGTTGAACCAGACATTGCGGCCCGGCCCGGTCGGCTGATTAACCCCGGTCCACGAGTTCAGGCATTTACCCAAGGGACTGTCGGGTCCCCAGATCACTCCTTCCCCATTAATCTTTTTCATCTGGCGGAGGACTTCTTGGAGAGTCCCGTCGTCCCGCAATAATCTCTTCAGGTTGTCCAGTTGTCCGAAAAGAGGCCAGGCGTATAAACCATTTTCACCGAAATAACCTAAAGTCTCAGAGGCCGACCGGATAGCCAACGGCAATGATCCGGTTTCTTTAGTAAAGCCGCGTTCGGCCAGGTATGTGTCGTATTCTATGTAGAGCCGTTTGGTCGCGATCAGGGCGATCAAGGCCAGGTAGGCTGCTTGCAGTTCCAGGTCGGTGTCGAGGGACGATTTGAAAAAGAAGTATGAGGCGAAAACCGAGGGATAGGAAACCAGGCTGATGCGGCTGCCGGGCTTGGGCATTTCCTGATTCCTGACCTTGAACCCCGTCCAGTTTAAGGGGTGCTGTCCTTCCGTGCCCAGAAACAGTTTATCCTTAAGCCGGTGCCGGATTTCTCTTTGTTGCGTGTCTAAACCCAGTTCCAAGAGGCACATTTCCCGGAAAGCCGCCCTGTCCCAACGCAGCCGGCGCAAGCCCCAACGGCGGGCCGTGTCGCTCATGAGCCGGGTGACGAAATCGAACCCCCGATGCAGGTTCTTGACCGCGTGGCACCGGAGCCGGGAGTAGGCATAGCCATAGAAGAAAGCCGGATTTCGCCAGATCGCGTCCGGGTCGATGTCCACTTGAAAGACTCCTGAGGCGCTGGATAACAACCTGGCGATATGACTTGCCGCAAAATAGGGGTAGGGGTTGTCCACCTCTTCGAGCGTATTGTTGGGCTGATTGGGCGGAGCGGGTTGCTGCCAATAATCGGGAACACGGAAAAAATAGTATTTAAGATTGTCGGGCCGGGATAGCTTTTTCAGATTCGCTTGCAAATGACTAAGATAGAACAAATTAGCCTGTTCATTATTCTGAATCACCTCCCGGATGTCTTCTTTTAAGGTGTTGACGATCCAACTATTCAAGTAGACTATATCCACCTGGTTACCCTTGTCCAATAACTGAGCCGCCAGGGTGGGAGTGACCCCGGCGCCGGTTCCGCCGTAGGATGAGGCGCACAGGATGGAATGGCGGTCTCCGACGCACTCCTCCAGCGGAGAGAATTCAGTCCAGGCCATGGCCGCGGCGACGGCCGGCATGTAGTAGTTGCCGTCCTTTACCGGAGTTTTGGCGATGTGGTCGTAGTCAGGTATATTCTTAAAGAGTGGTTCGAGCCGCGGGTGGTTGTTCAAAAATTTTTCGAAAGTTTCATAGGCAATGTTGGTCAGATTAATGATTTTGGGTTCCTGGTTGAGTTTGAGTTTGAGAAACTCATTTACCCCGATATTGATGTTCTGCCGGTCGTCACTGGCGGCCAAACCGAAATTTTCCGGAGTATCGATAAAATAGTGACGAACGTTAGGATTGTCAGAGATCAATCCCAGATATTGCATTCGGGCATAGGCCATGGCCACGTTGGTGCCGGTGCCGCCAAGCCAAAAAATATTAGGCATCACATTCTCCCTTGGATTCTTATGAGCCGCATTTTGTACAGAGCAAAATACGCGAAGAAACCCCACAGAGGCAACGTGGTGATTATCAGATAAACCCACCACATCCAGCCGAAGAGGTATAGTACGTTGAAAATACTTCCATAATAACGGAATCGTTTCAACGGCTCCCGCCACCACTCCGTTTCTGTGACGGTTTGGAAAGCCACCGGCATGGCAATATTGGACACCGTTACGTCTTTGGACACGGTCGTTCCTTTGGGTGTCTTAAAGCTGATCTGAAGGTTAATATTTTGCTTGCAACCTTCAAATAGGGCCTGCCTGGAATCATGCATAAAGAGTGCTTTCGGGCCCTCGGAAATTTGTCGGTATAATTTTCCATCGCTAAACACAGCGTATTCTAGAATGCTACTCATATTCGCCGGGGTCAGACTTATATTGGCCTGGTCCGACAGGGTATTCTGCAGGATCTCGACGTTTTGGTTAAGCAAAGCCTCCCGTTTGATTTTGTCATTTAGGCTGAGGTTTATTTTTTCGCGGCCATACAAGTCCAGGCTACTAAAAAAACAAGCAAAGCTCGCCAATGCCAGGAGAATAAAGGAGCCAATGACCACCCAGGGCATATCCTCCAACCGAAGTAGATAAAAGCCCTTGATGGAGGAGTAGATGGCCGCCAGCAACCCCAGGCCGAAGAGCGTCCAGAAGAAGATGCTGTGCTGGGCCGTGGCCACAGAAAACACGAAGGGAAAGGAGAAGTGATTTCCCATGATATGGTCCCAAAAAACCCGGTCGCAATCGGCCCCGACATCGCGGTAAAAGAAACTCAAGTAGATCCAGGAGGCGATGACCGGGGCTAGGAGGGCGAACCCCGTGGTGCCCCAAAACAAGCCGCGGCTAAACGATTGGTCTTGGAATCCCGGGAAAGTGGCGCCCAGGCGATGCGTGATTAAGCTGGCCATTAGCGGTTCCCTCCGACACACCTATAGGGGAGCTGATATTTTTCGCGGTCAACCACCACCGCCTCCACCCCATGGTCACTGGATTTAACGACAAAGGCCTCCTGGTTATTAACCTGCTTAGCCCATTCACCAGCCGGGTCGAGCGTAATGATGCCGGTTTCGGCTGCCTTGAGCAATTGGTCCTTAGTCGGCAAACTCATTCCCCGCCGCCGACAACTCTTTTCCGCCACGGGTTGGGTGACGGCAGACGAGACGTCCTTGTAGATGGCCAGGCCCTCCAGGTAGACGACCTCCACCGAGCTGACTTTCGGAGCGGCTGCCCGTGGTGTCGGTGTCGGCTTAGGGGTCGGCGTCGGTTGTTCCTCTTCCACAGGTGGCTTTACCTTCTTTACCTTCTTTGGTTTCTTTGGTTTCTCTTCCGTCTTTGGAGTAGTTTCCCTGGAAGGTTTGGCCGGTTCCTCCGTTTCTACTGGTGGGACCGGTTTTTGGATGGTGACCGTCTGCCGACCTGGATGAAGACTTACGGGGACATTCGGCCCCGTTTCCTGGGTCAGTTCCACCAACTTCCCAGTACACTCATCCGGGAATTCAATTTCCACCCCTTGGGCCGTTTTCTTGACCACGACATTGGAGCAGTCGGTGCTGTACTTTGAGAAGTTATCCCTGTAATCATAACGATGTTCCGATTGACTTGAGGCACCGGCGCGGGTGTCGCCGTCACCGGCGAAGGTTGATATGGCGGCGGAGTATAGGGAGTTGTTTCGGCGCATCCACACAAAAGGAGGGCGGCTAAGGCCAGCGCGCCCTCGAATGTAACCATCGTTCCGCTAAATAGTCTTCCGATTCTGCTCATAGCACATACCTCTTAATCCGGGTTGGCGAGATAGGTTGGGCAAGCTTTTACGTATTGCCTAGCTTAATTCGATCGGGCTTAGGCAAAATTCCGGCATCAGAACTAGGCTGATTGATACTGAGTTCACATATAACCTGAGTTTATCTTCCCGTCAATCGGGGATGCCCTGATTTTAAGCTGAGATAAACCGGATTTTTTTGTCAGGAAAAGGATGACGTTTTTTGTAAGGTAGGGTCATAAACCAATCTATTACTGGGCTTATGGGAAGTATTGTCGGTGAGGATAGGCTGGGATGGGTTGCGAGTTACGTGTTGCGTGTTGCGTGTTACGAGTTACGGTTGCGGTGCGGGTTGCGGTCCACCCCGAACGGTCATAATTGCCCCTGTCCGAGGTGACATGGTTACTGGTTGTCTTGAGCGACTAACTCGTGACAAGCAACTAGAAACCAGGCTCTCAGAATCGTCAATTATAGCCGTGCCGAATATAAATTCAGGGGTTATTCCGGAAGACTTATTTCGGACATTCTAATTGGCAGGAGGACAACCCATATCAAAATCATGAACAAAAGAAGTGGGGTTCAAATAGGACCTGTTGGCCACGTGCCGGGTATGCGTTGCGCGGTCATCGTAATCCCATGAGATGAAAACCGCAACCCGCAACCCGTAACACATAACCCGCAACCCTAAACATCAATCAGGGCTGCCGGCCGGGACCCGGCTGTGGCGATGAGTTGAATCATCTCTTTTACCGCCCGATCCAGGCCGACCATGACGGCGTGGGCGATGATGCTGTGCCCGATGCTATATTCCCTGATTTGCGGTATGGATAAGAATGGTTTGATGTTCTGGTAGTTCAAGCCGTGGCCGGCATGGACATGCAACTTCAACTCCTCGCCCAGTCTGGCCGCTTCAACTATCCGGCTGAATATTTCTTGCCGCTCAACCTGAGTCACGGCATCACAGTAATGCCCGGTGTGAATCTCGATGGTATCGGCACCGACCTTGTGGGCGGCATGGATCTGACCGGCATCAGCATCAATGAACAGGCTGACCCGGATGCCGGCTTTCTTGAAGGATTCTATATAGGGGGCCAATACGTCACGCTGATGAAGGACATCGAGCCCTCCTTCGGTCGTCAATTCGGCTCGTTTCTCTGGGACCAGGGTGACCATATCAGGCTTAAGCTCCAGCGCGATTTTGACGATCTCGGCGGTCGCGGCCATCTCCAGATTCATCCTGGTGGTGATGGTTTGGCGGAGCAACCTGACGTCGCGGTCCTGAATATGACGCCGGTCTTCTCTGAGATGCACAATAATCCCGTCGGCGCCGGCCAACTCGGCCAGGGCGGCTGCAGTCACCGGGTCTGGTTGATTGATCCCCCGGGCTTGCCTAAGGGTGGCCACGTGGTCCACATTGACGGACAGCCTGGGTAACAGTGTTTCCATATTCATGAGAGTCATATGGTTGGAAGAGTTATAACCTTTTGTCAAGTTATGGATCCTTTCATCTTAATTTGGCACAGTCTTCTAAGCGCCTGTTACTATTTTCTGGTTTCGCATTACGCGTCTGGATTTGTAGCTAAGATCTTCAGGTTCTCTCCACCCAGTGACCAGCAACGAGCAACGAGACTTCATTTCAATCGGTCGATCCGGTTGAGTTCATTCTTGAGGCGAGAGGTGAAATCGAGTAACTTATCTTTGAGACCACCGGCGGCTTTGTCCAATTCTGCGGCGTAATCCTGGCGGAGGACGCCGGCCAGCCAGACGGATTTAGCGTTGATGTCTTTTAAATAGCTTCTGGCGCAGAGGGGGATCATGATGGCTTCGATCAGCAAGAAAGCCAGTAGGGCGGTCAGCCCCTGGGGAGTATACAGGGTCAAGATCAAGTTTATGAGTATTTGGTAACCAGCCGACCAATTCCCGTGCCGGACCACCTGGGAGATCAGGGCCGGATCTAGCAATCTAATGACCAGGAAAACCAACGGAAGCAACAGAACCAGGGAATGTTTAAACTTCCGCCAGCGGTAGCCGAATTTCATGAGAGGCTCTTCCCTGAGGGAGTTGCTGATTCTCTCCCTAAAGGACAGGGCCGCGGTGGTGATGGTTTGGGGGACAAACTTTTCTGGGCTGTGCAGCATCTCCGGACGGCTCTTAACCCCCCACATATCCAGATTATGGGCCAGCCGGTGACAGAAGTAGACCAATCGGTTGACCAGCACTCCGGTCTCTTCATGGGGTGTCAAATTCAGATTGGAGATATCTGGAGTCCGCGGCAGGCCATGAATGATCAACGTGACTAAGCGGTAAATGGCCAGACAGATCCGGACCGGCCAGATCGCCTGGGTCGGCTGGTAAAGCAAGACAGCCAGCAATTTCTCCAATCGTCCGGCCAGGGAGGCCTCGGCCAGGTTCTGGGACAGGCCTCGGATGTCATCCCAATCGTTGATCAAGGCCTGTTCGGCATTTTCGACCGCCCCTTTTCCGGCCCGGCCGGTGAGCGATGTCTTGACCTGATGCACGATCCGGGACAGCTCGGACTCGACATTGGCCAGCTTTATGGCCTGGATTTCCTTTTCTTCCCGCTTCTTGAAGACCAGGTCCTTAAAGGCGATGAAATTTGGGTCTTTATCCCGGTTCTGATCAATGCCCGACAA
>JADFXK010000131.1:0-5117 GCA_015233625.1 Deltaproteobacteria bacterium
CCCCTCCTCTGGGTGAGGGTATATACCAAGTCTGCAATTTCAACCTGGGGACGTGAGATTTCAATTTTGACGGAAAAAGGAGAGAAGGACTAATGGATGTCATGGACGCGATCACCAAACGGCGGTCTATTAGACGTTTCAAGCCTGACCCGATTCCCGACGAGGTCCTGGTCGAATTGGTTAATGGGGCGAGGTTAAGCCCGACCGGAGCCAATTTTCAACCGCTCAAATTCTTGGTCGTCAAGCACCCCGCTCGTTTAGCCGAGGTATTCACGACCTTGCGCTGGGGTGCTTATGTCACGCCCAAACGGAATCCTCCAGAGGGACACCGGCCAATGGGGTATATCATTATTCTGCAGGACACCAGACTCAAAGTCTATGATGTGGGTCTGGACGTGGGTCTGGCTGCCGCGGCTATCAGTTTTGGAGCCGGCAAATTTGGCCTCGGCACCTGCTTGATTGCCTCGGCGGATCGTGATCAGTTAAAAGAAATTTTGAATCTGCCGGAGTATTTGACCTCCAAGCTGGTCGTGGCTTTGGGCACGCCGGACGAAGACCCCGTGGCTGAGGACATGGCCGCGGCCGCGGAAGATGTCCGTTACTGGTTGGATGATAATGACCGGCTACACGTGCCCAAACGGCGGTTGGACGAGGTCATGATCATCGATCACCCTGGTGTTTAGTAACTGCAAGTCGTCTCGGACTATGGCAAAATCAATGGAGGCTCACCATGCCCAATCAATTAGCCCATGAAAAAAGTCCATATCTCCTCCAGCACGCGGATAACCCGGTAGACTGGTATCCCTGGTCGGACGCGGCTTTTGAAAAAGCCAGACAGGAAAACAAACCTGTTTTTTTATCCATTGGTTACGCCACATGTCATTGGTGTCACGTGATGGCCCACGAATCCTTTGAAGATATTGACGTGGCCAACTATTTAAACAAAAACTTTGTGTCCATTAAGGTGGATCGGGAGGAGAGGCCGGATGTGGATCAAATCTACATGTTCGTCTGCCAGGCCCTGACCGGCCGGGGTGGCTGGCCCCTCACCGTCTTCTTGACTCCGGATCAAAAACCATTTTATGCCGGGACTTACTTCCCCAAGCTTAGCCGGATGGGCATGCCTGGATTTTTGGATGTCCTGGCCCAAATTAACAATGTCTGGAGAAAAGAACCCAACCGGGTGGTGCAATCCTGCGAGGCCATCAACACGGCCATCAACCAACCATTAAAAGACCTGGGGGCGTCGCCGGAGTTGGACCTGGCCGTCCTAATGAGGGCTTATAATCAGTTGACCACGGCTTTTGATCCTCAGCAGGGCGGATTCAGCCAGGCCCCCAAATTTCCCTCGCCTCATCACATGATTTTTCTCTTGCGCTGGCATGATCGGGATAGGATGTCGTCAGCCAGGGAGATGGTGGAAAAAACCCTTCAATCAATGCGCCATGGCGGCATATTTGACCAGATTGGACTTGGCTTCCACCGATACTCCGTTGATGAGAAGTGGCTGGTTCCGCATTTTGAAAAAATGCTCTACGACCAGGCCTTGTTGGCTATGGCCTACGTGGAGGCCTACCAGCTCACCGGCGATCAGACGTATGCGCAGGTGGCCAGAGAGATATTCACCTACGTCATCCGGGACATGACCGACCCGGAGGGGGGATTTTATTCCGCCGAAGACGCGGACACCCTGGGCCAGGAAGGGCTGTTTTACGTGTGGCGACCTGAAGAAGTAGAGGCCGTTTTGGGCAAAGAAGAAGCGAGACTCTACTGCCGTTTCTATGATATCACCTCAGCCGGCAACTTTGAGGAGGGCGGCAGTATCCCCAACATCACCATTCCGGCGGTAGATTTTGCCCGGCAAGAAGGAATCAGCCCGGAGGAGCTGGAATCCAGGTTGGAGGCGGCCCGGGAAAAGTTGTTCGCGGCCCGGGACAAGCGGGTTCATCCTCTAAAGGATGACAAAATAATTACTTCTTGGAATGGGTTAATGATCGCCGCCCTGGCTAAAGGGGCGCAGGCACTAGGGGATAAATCATACGCCGCCGCCGCCGGTCGGGCCGCTGATTTCATAAAGAAAAATTTGAAGACCCCGGATGGAGGGTTGCTCCGCCGCTATCGCCAGGGAGAAGCGGCTTTGCCCGGCTACTTAGACGATTACGTCTACTTGACCTGGGGGCTGATCGAATTGTACGAAGCCACCCTTGAGGTGGGCCATCTCGAAGAGGCCCTATCCATGACGCAGCGGATGATCGATCTGTTTTGGGATGCAGATGGCGGAGGCCTGACCCTTTCGGGAAAGAATAATGAGACCCTCATCACCAAGGTAAAAGACGTCTATGACGGGGCTGTGCCTTCAGGTAACTCGGTGGCGGCTTTGAATCTCTGGCGTTTGGGCCGGATGACGGGGCGGGTTGATTTGGAGGAGACGGCCGATAAGTTGACCAAGGTTTTCGCTCATCAAGCCGCCGCTCATCCCATGGCCTATACGCAATTCATGATTGCCCTGGACGCCATGCTGGGGCCGAGCTGCGAAGTGGTCCTGGTGGGTGATGCGGGAGATGAAACGACCCAGGCCATGGCCGAGATGATCCAGCGGGCCTGGTTACCCCGGAAGGTGTTTCTCCATTGGGATGACCGGGGCCAGAATCGACGCCTGGCCGAACTGGCTCCGTTTGTGGATTCTCTTCAGGCGATCAATGGGCGGCCGACGGTATATGTCTGCCAGGGCTATGCTTGTCAGAATCCAGTTACTGATATAGAATCACTTGAAAAAGCGTTGACCAGTTTGATTTGTTGAAAAGAGGAATAGGTGGGATGAGACAAGGAAAAGTACATCGGAAGACCAATGAGACAGACGTGACCGTAGAAATTGATTTGGATGGAACCGGAAATTCTTCCGTTGACACGACCATCCCCTTTATTGATCACATGATCAGTCTCATGGCCAAACACGGGTTGTTGGACGTGACCATCACGGCTACCGGAGATACCCAAATCGACTACCACCACCTGATGGAAGACCTGGGCATCACTATCGGCCAGGCCATCAGCCGGGCTGTCGGAGACAAGTATAAGATCATGCGATACGGGCAAGCCCTCATTCCCATGGACGAAGCCCTGACCGAAGTAGTTCTAGATCTTAGCGGCCGGCCCTATTTGGTCTACCATTTGGGGGAAACATCAGGGCACATCAAAGACCTCCCGGTGTCTTTGTTTGAGGATTTCTTTATGTCGCTTTGCACCCAGGCGATGATGAACCTGCATATAAACCTGCGTTATGGTCGGGATCTGCATCATATTTATGAATCTATATTTAAGGCCTTCGGCAAGGCCCTGGCCATGGCCAGTTCGATCAATGAGAGAATGCCTGGCCTTCCGACAACTAAAGGAATACTGTAAGACGATTCTTGAATCCGTCTGACTGACGCCCCGCATCTTTTTATGATGACTAATAGGGACGGGGCGCTGACCTGATAATCAGGTGTAAAGGAGTGATTGATGTCTGATATCGTAAAGCCGGAACGTCCTGGAGGTTTCTTGGACTTCCTCCCGGCCGATTGCCTGGCCAGAGAACGTATGCTTCGCACCATCGAGAAAGTTTTCAGATCCTTCGGCTTCGATCCGATTGAAACTCCGGCGATAGAATTTTATAAGACCCTGGCCGGGGAAGGTGGTGATGTTGGTAAACAGA
This sequence comes from Deltaproteobacteria bacterium, assembly GCA_015233625.1. GTDB lineage: Bacteria > Desulfobacterota > JADFXK01 > JADFXK01 > JADFXK01 > JADFXK01. Next base: position 3,695 of record JADFXK010000131.1, read on the forward strand.
TATTCCACGTGGGATGCACCAAGCAAGAAGAAGACGACGCGTTGGCTTTGCGTTTTGATCAAACAGTCCCTTTTGCGCGTCTGCTGGCGGCCAACCCGTTTGATCCTAAAAAACGCACCGGCATCCGGTTACCCTGGCGGCGGATGGTCGTGGGGCCGGTATTTCGGGGTGAGCGGCCGCAAAGTGGCCGGTACCGTCAATTCTGCCAGTTTGACGCCGATATCGCCGGGACTGAATCCATGTTGGCCGATGCCGAGATCATCGCCATGATGTATCGGACCATGAAAGCCTTGGGCATTGAACGTTTCCTGATTCGAATCAACAATCGGAAAATTCTGAATGGATTAGCGGAGCTGGTCGGCATTTCGGATGGTATCGAGATTAGTTCTGTTGATATTACAAAAGAACTTATGCGGATTCTCGATAAGCTCGACAAAATCGGGATTGACCGGGTATTGCAGGAACTGGGCAAAGAACCGCATGACAGTTTTGACCCCGCCCCGCACCTGAGTAGTGATGGGATCGACAAGATTAAAGCGTACTTAGCTATTTCCGGCAGCAACCCGGCCAAACTGGACCAATGTCAAAGGGTCTTCTCCGGGATAAAGGTCGCGGAGGAAGGCCTGGAAGAACTTCGGCAAATCACAGATTACCTGGCGGCCATGGAGATTCCTGTGGAACACGTCCAGATAGACTTATCCATTGCCCGAGGGCTGGATTACTACACCGGACCGGTAATGGAAACCATCCTGTTAGATGCGCCTCACATTGGTAGTGTTTTTTCGGGTGGCCGATACAATAGTCTCGTCAGTCGTTTCACGGGTCAAGAATTACCCGCGGTCGGGGCATCCATCGGAGTCGATCGCCTGTTCACGGCCCTTGACCATCTAAAAGCTATCGACCGGTCCCAGCAGACGGTAACTGAGGTGATGATCCTGCAACTGGTTCCTCACCGGGAAGGTGATTACCTGGCCATAGCCAATGAGCTGCGGGTCTTGGGGCTAAACACGGAAATATGTTTGCTCGACGACACCACCTTCAAAGGACAGTTTAACTTTGCCATCAGTCGCGGAGTCAACTTTGTGATCATTTGCGGCAGCGACGAATTTGAAAAGCAATCCGTGCAGATCAAGAACTTAAAGACGCGGGTGCAGACTGAAGTCTCTCGGAAAAATTTGGCCGAGTATTTTGGGCAGGATAACAGGTAGTCCGTTTCTTCTTTTTCCTCGCCGGTGCCTGCGTTGGATTGATAACCGGCCGTCGGTGACGATCTATCGACTTGGGGCTGTTCCGATTTCCGGCTGGAGATGGGGAGCGCTTCCGGGGCAAGCCGAGAAACAAAAGAATTGACAATAAGCTTGTGTCTGGTTATAGTTAAAGCCCGTTGCTTAGGTCGAGAAGACGTCTGAACGGTGATTTAACA
>JADFXK010000131.1:5154-9888 GCA_015233625.1 Deltaproteobacteria bacterium
GATGACTCGACCAAGCCGGACCCTGACAGGACCGGGCAACGAACGGTCATAGAATAAACCTAACTAACAACCGGCGGTTGAATCGCCGGCGAACGGAGAGAATTCTTTGGAGGATAGCACGTCTATTAGAGACAACGACCTGGCCAAGCGGCTTCAAGCCGTGGCGGTCAACGGCCGAATTGGTTGCCACCAGACATTCAAAGTGGCCGAGGAAATGGGCGTCACCCTGGCCGAGGCCGGCCGCGTCCTGAATGAATTGGGCATCAAGATAATGGCCTGCCAGTTGGGGTGTTTTTAACGCGGCCATGGTAACTAATCGAGATATACGGCATATTTTTGGCCCCGTGCCTTCGCGCCGGTTGGGCTTGTCATTGGGCCTGGACGTCATTCCGGCCAAGACATGCCCATTTGATTGTATTTATTGTCAGATCGGCAAAACAACCCATCACACGACCAGGCCTGACAATTTTGTCACCGCGGCCGAGTTACTTAAGGAGCTTCGTGTTTTCTTGGATCAGGCCGACTGTAACTTTGACTGCCTGACCTTTTCCGGTTCCGGGGAGCCTACCCTGAATTCAGAACTGGAAGACATGCTTGTCGGGGTTCGGCAGCTTACGGATAAGCCTTCAGTTGTGATCACCGGTGGTAGTCTGATGGCTGAGGCGACGGTGCGGCGGGCCTTGCGTCTGGCCGATGTGGTCATGCCTTCACTGGATTCGGCCGTTCAAGCCACCTTTGAGGCTGTCAACAGACCGGTTCCGGGATTGGTGGTGGCCGAGATTATCCGGGGAATGGAAATCTTCCGCTCTGAATTCTCCGGGCAAATGCGATTAGAAGTGCTCTTTGTTAAGGGCTATAACGATCGTCCGGATGAGATCGAGGCGCTCAAATCTGCCATCGAACGAATCCAACCGGATACGGTTGAAATAAACACTGTTGTCCGCCCCCCAGCCGAGAAGTTTGCCTTAACGGTGGGTTTGGCCGAGTTGGAGCAAATAAGAGCTGCTTTGGGGCATAAGGCCAGGATTATTGCCGACTTTAAACGAGCAGCGACGGCCGCGGCCAGCCCGCAATTAGATCTGGCCATCATCGCGGTGATCAGTCGTCGACCGGTCACGTTGGACGACCTGGTCTTATCTTTAGGGGCCCAGCGTACAGAAATAGTTAATCATCTAAAAATGTTAATAAGTAAGGGCAGGGTGCAGCCAACCTATCATGACCAAAAAGAGTATTACACATTGGCCCAAACTCTAGCCTAAAAGCATAACGCCGAGGACGCCGAGGGAAGGAGAGCGCACAGAGGTTTTTTACTAGTCCCAATATTAGCCTAAAATTTCTTTGTCCTCACGTTTCTTTCTACGTTCTCGGGTTATGCTTTTTCTATTGCTAAAGTTCGGCATGGCACATGGCCCAAACTTGGGATGCTGTTTTTTTGTTAACCTTCTCCAAAGGAATGGTGTGTGAGCGGCTGCAGCATCCCGGTATAGTTGAAAATGTATAACAAAAATAAGGGTTTTCGCTAAAATGGTTAGTCAGGTCAAGAGACGAACAGGCAAGGAGGAAAATTCCCCCAAATATTACCTGGGGGTGGACGTGGGTTCGGTAAGCGTCAACACCGTTTTGATTAATCATGACCGCCAGGTGCTGTGGGACGACTACACCAGAACCCACGGGCAGCCTCTAGAGACGGCTTTAAAGGTTTTGTCCCGTCTGCTCTCCGAATACCCGGCGGAGTCAATCAGTGCTCCGGCCGTTACCGGCACTGCCGGCAAGACATTGGCTGATTTGTTGGGCGGCGTATTTATTAATGAAATCATCGTCCACGCCAAAGCCGTGTCACTTTTTCATCCCGAGGCCAGAACCATCATTGAAATGGGTGGTGAAGATTCCAAACTTATTTTGGTCAAACCCGGTGAATCGAATGAGTTGGAAATAGAAGACTTCGTCATGAACACCATGTGTGCCGCGGGAACGGGTTCATTCTTGGATCAACAGGCGCACCGCCTGGGTTTTACCATTGAGGAATTCAGCCAACTGGCCCTTAAGTCGGAGCGCCCGCCCCGGATTGCCGGCCGGTGTAGCGTCTTTGCCAAGACCGACATGATTCATCTCCAGCAAGAGGCTACCCCGGATTTCGATATTGTGGCCGGCCTGTGTTTCTCCATGGTCCGGAATCTCAAAAGCAATATCGCAAAAGGAAAGGGCATTGCCGTCCCGGTGGTCTTTCAGGGTGGCGTCGCGGCCAACCTGGGCGTGCGCCGGGCTTTCCGGGAAATCATGCAGCTTCAAGAAACTGATTTGATTATCCCTAAGTATTTTCTTTCCATGGGCGCCATTGGAGCGGTGCTGGTTAATCTGGAAAACAAAGCCGGCGTGCCTTCTTTTACGGGTTTAGCCCCACTGGAGAATTATTTAACCCAACACCACCCGGAAGCCAGCCGCCTCCCCAGACTGGTAATTGCCCAGAGTCGCCTGGCGACTACCGCGGTAGGAGAAAAGGACTGGGTCGAGTTACCGGAAGATCAGGTCATAGACGCCTACTTGGGCGTAGATGTGGGATCTATCAGCACCAATGTGGTGATTATTGATGCTGAGCGGCGGGTTCTCTCCAAGCAGTACTTGATGACGGCCGGCCGGCCGTTGGAAGCAGTTAAGGAAGGGTTGCGCCGGGCCGGTGAAGAACTGGGTGACCGGGTGAGAATAGTCGGTGTGGGCACGACCGGATCAGGCCGTTACCTCACCGGTGACTTTATTGGAGCGGACATCGCCCGCAACGAGATCACGGCCCAAGCTACGGCCGCGGCCGCCATAAACCCAGACGTGGATACTATATTTGAAATCGGAGGACAGGATTCCAAATACATCAGCCTGAAGAACGGGGCCATTGTAGATTTCATGATGAATAAGGTTTGCGCCGCGGGAACGGGCTCATTCCTGGAGGAACAAGCAGAAAAGCTCGGGATTTCAATTAAGAACGAGTTTGGCCGACTGGCCTTGTCGTCCGCCCAACCCATTCGGATGGGTGAACGATGTACCGTGTTTATGGAATCCGATCTGGTTCATCATCAGCAACGGGGTATCCCCAAAGAAGACCTGGTGGCGGGATTAAGTTATTCGATTGTCCAGAATTATATCAACAAAGTGGTTGAAGATCGAAAAATCGGTGACAATATATTTTATCAGGGAGCCACCGCGGCTAATGCCGGTATTGTGGCGGCATTCGAACAAGTGACGGGTAAGAAAATAACCGTTCCCGACCACCATGATGTCACCGGCGCTATTGGTGTGGCCCTCCTGGCCATGAAAGAACGGACCTGGGAAACAAGCAAATTTAAGGGGTTCCAACTATCTGGTACTTCTTACCAGATAACTCCTTTTGAATGCAAAGGATGTCCCAATCAGTGTGAAATTCGCCAGGTGAATATTCAGGGAGAGCGGCCTCTGTATTATGGCTCCCGGTGCGACAAATACGATATCGATCATAAGAAAAAACGTTTTGAGCACATCTCGGACCTGTTTGCCGAACGGGAAAAGCACCTTATCGGGCCGCCGCCGGACGAAGGTCGGACATATCGACGGGGTCGGATCGGTCTGCCCCGGACCATGTTTTTTCATGAATTAATGCCTTTCTTTCGTTCTTTTTTTGATGAACTGGATTTTGAAGTAATTATTTCCGATCGGACCAACAAGAGCATCATCCAAAAAGGCGTAGAAGTGATGGTCACGGAGCCATGTTTCCCGATCAAAGTGGCCCATGGACACCTCCGGACCTTGATTGATAAAGGTGTGACCACCATTTTTCTGCCCTCGATCATCAACATTAAGCACCAGGATCAGCGAATACAGCAAGGGGTGGTTTGCCCTTATGTTCAAAGTTTGGCTTATACCGTCCACTCGGCCATCAAATTTGAAGCCTCCGGCATACGCCTGGTGCAGCCGGTGCTGCACTTTGGTGACGGTGAAAAGATACTGAAAAAAGGGCTTTACGAATTGGGCCAACAACTGGGGGTGGATAGGAGCGAAGTCAATCGGGCTTATCTCCGCGGGATTAAGGCCCAAGATGATTTTAGTGCCATCTTGCAGGAGCGGGGCCGACAGATATTATCACAACTCAAACCCGATGATGTGGCCATGGTGGTGGTCAGCCGGCCCTACAACGGGTGTGATCCTGGGATCAACCTGGGACTCCCGGCAAAGCTGAAAAGCTTGGGTATCCAGGCCATTCCGATGGATTTTTTGCCCCTGGATGAAGTGGGTGAAGATATTTCATTTCTACACAATATGTATTGGCGGTACGGGCAAAAGATCCTGTCTGCGGCCAGACATATTAAGGATGATAACCGCATTTACGGCCTGTACATAACCAACTTTGCCTGTGGGCCGGATTCCTTTATCCAACATTTCTTCCGGGAGGAGCTGGGCGGTAAACCCTATCTCGAAATAGAAATAGATGAGCACAGCGCTGACGTCGGGGCAATTACTCGATTGGAAGCCTTCCTCGACAGCCTGAAAAACGTAGTTAACGCGCCGGCCCCAAAAGTAAAGAGAAGTCTGCGCCTGTTGACCACAAAAGAGCCCCGCCGGATGTTTCTCCCACCGATGACGGATGGGTCCTACGCGGTGGCCGCGGCTTTTCAGGCTTGCGGCGTCGAGGCGGTGGTGTTGCCTGATTCAGATGAAGATACGTTGGTCCTGGGCCGAAAATTATCATCCGGCAAGGAGTGCTACCCCTTG
>JADFXK010000132.1 GCA_015233625.1 Deltaproteobacteria bacterium
AGCCCAGCAAATCGGCCGCTTCCTTCACCGGCATACCGTCGAGATGGGTCAGGGTGACCACCATCCGTTCTTCCGGTGTGAGGCGGGCCAGGGCCCAGTCGAGAATTTCTTTGGCTTCACGTTGGGACGTTTCCCGCTTGTGGACATCTGAGGACTCCTCCGAGAGCACGTGGTCCAACCAGGTTTGGTGGTCTTCGGTAATGGAGCTAATGGCTATCTCTGGAGAACGATGGTGTTCCCGCCAGAAATCATAACAGCACCGGACCGCGATCTTAGACAGCCAATGGGCGAAGGGGCCGGTGGCGGTATAGGTGGAAAGGGAAGTAAAGGCCTGGACAAAGGTATCGTGGGCCACTTCTTGCCGGCGGTCATGAGGGATATGTTTTGACACCAGCCGGAACACCTGGTGTTGATATCTGCCCATGAGCACCTCGAACGTCTGCAGGTCGCCATCAAGGACTCGACGAATGATCTCAATATCTTGAAGTTGGCTGATGTCTTGGCCCATGTCGCTGTCATTAGCTTTCGAGATCACGTCTTGCTCCCGGCAGGGGTAGATCCTGGAGGGCGCCTGAGTTGCCCGGATTCAGGGGGTGGCTACGTTTTCGTTCCGGGCGTCTGTTGAATCAAACACTTTTATTAAGATTGGAAACTAACGGAGCATGCTGTGGTGTTTAGCCAGTTCCTCTTTCTGTTGCGCGGTTAAGACGCCTTTAATTGCCTGCCGGGTGGATTTTCTGACTTCCTTAACCTGGGCTTTCTTCTGTTCGTTGGTTAACTTCGGGTCGCTGTCAATGGCTTTGACTTTGTCTGTCCGATCCTGAAACAGAGTTTTGATCTTGGCTTTTTGCTCCGGGGTTAATTTGACTGCAGCATCTAGTCGGTCCAACGCCTGTTCCGCTCTTTGGGCCGACCCCCTGTCCGGCTTGAGAATCTGGCTTTGAGCCGGCCCGGCGGACAAGGCAATGCCCCAGCTAACCAAAGTGATAAGGATTAATAAGCTCTTGACACTAGCCTTGATCGTTTTCATTACGTTCCTTTCTCAGTTAGTGCACATTTTAGGGATGAGACAAGACATCGCCAACTTAACATCAACTTATCACAACGGTTAGGGATTGGCAACGTTAAGCATGACCACGGGAATAAAAAAAGTATTCGGGGGGCGAATGCTCGCCCCCGGTCGGATGGGCCTATTTGCTGTGGAGGTCAATCCATTCTTGGATCATGGTTTTGCCTAAACTGATGCGATTCTGCATCGTCGCCTGGTGGTCTTTCTTAAGCTGAGCCAGTGCGGCTTGCTGGTCCGGAGTCAGGATAGGGGCTATTTCGGCCATCACCTTGACCTTAAGGACGACCAGTTCCTCGCCGGCCGCGGCTACGGCGCGGTAAGCATCCCGAACCGCTGCCTCAGTGACGTTGGGAGTGGTGACTACGGTGCGAAGGTTCTGTCCGGCGGTGCGAAGGTTGGCGATTAACGTTTTGGCCTGATCTTGATGGGATTTTAAAATGACCGCGATGGCGTGCTTTTGAGCATCGGTCAGGTTAATCTGAAGCAAATTATTTAGTATTCCGGAAATCTGACCGTTGGCGATATTCCCAAACGCGCTGGCCGTTTGGATGGTGCCAAACAACGCTAAAGTTAGTATTAGGGTAATGGTTACGACCCTTTTCATGATGGTACTCCTTTCTTTCAGGTTGATATTTGAACTAGAGTTCCTCTGGTCAGGATCAAGGCCGGCTTCATGCTCCTGTCAAGATAGTCGCCGGTTTTATCCAAAAGGTTACAATGGACTCGTAAAAAGAGCTTGATGAAAAATAGCATCTTGATTTATTATGAATTTCTGGTAGGATATGATAAAATAAGACTTCTTGGAGAACTTTCGAGAAACAAGGCTCAGGCCTTCTGGATTCGACTGAGATGAGGATGATCACGTGATTCAAATCAAAAATGTTCTGTATTTTGGTGGTGACGCCAAGAACTATAAAGAATTTCTAATCCGCGGAGCCAAGACACCGGGATATGAATGGTCGGAACGGTTAGGGCGGGATGTGTTCGGGGGCGATAGCCTGGACATTTTTCTACATCCTGTTTATGCCGTGGAAGAAGCGGTCAGAGCGCTGCAGGAGAGGTATTATAATTTGCTGGTCCTCGATGTGCGGGCGGTTCCGGGGCATGGAGAAGACGCGGTGGAAATGGCCTGGGAGTTATTGCATATCTTGGACTCGGAAGAGGATATGGAGAAACGATATCCGTTTAACCGGATATTCATTTTGGCCGGGCACCGGGATCTGAACCGATTGGGCGAAGTGGTCTTTAAAGCGGGACGTCTGCGTGTTGGCGCCTGCCTGGTCGACTCGGCCAGGTTAGCTGGGTGGGAGGGAGCATCTGCCGGGGATCAGGATGTCGTAGTCGCCTTGCTGGAGCGGATCGCCGATTTCTTCCTTAACCGGCGAAAGGGCAAAAAGGCTTTGTGCCTGGCCGGCGGCGGCATTACGGGTCTTTATTTTGAGGCCGGCGTTCTCCAGTGTCTGGAGGATTGCCTGGAGAATTTCTCCGTAACCGATTTTGATATGTTCTTTGGGATCTCGGCCGGTGCGATGATGGCCGGGTTGTTGGCCAACGGATACACATTAAACGAGATTCGGCCATCCCGGAAAAGGAGGAACGCAGTCATGGGTGGGGCCAGCCTGGACATCTGGGCGCTCCGGAATTTGAATGTCGGACCATTTATGGAAAAGGCCGCCTACAAGCTCAATATCTTTTATCGCTATATAAAGCGGCTAATTACTTTTAAGGAATCAATTTATTGGGCCCCTTTTCTTAGCCATCTCCAAGACTTGATCACGCCTCTTCTGAATACCCAGGCCATTGAGAATATTCTTCGGGATATCTTTAATGAACCTGGGCACAGCGACGATTTTAGGGTGATCAGAGATCAACTCCACAAAGAGCTCTACATCGGCGCCACCAATCAGGACAACCGGCGCCATATCCTTTTCGGCGAATCGGGTCACGACGACATTCCCATCTCCAGCGCCATCGCCGCCTCCATTGCCTTTTATCCCGTCTTCGATAGTCTCCGGATCGGTCGCGACTTTTACGAAGACGGCGGCTTCACGCGGACCAGTAATGTGGGCAAAGCCATTGAAAAAGATGCCGAGTTGATCTTTCTCATTGACCCATTCTTCCCTTATGTGGCTCCAAACCCAGGGTTTGCCCGGATGAAAGGGATCATCTTCAATAGTTATCAAGACATCAAAACTGCAGGATTTTCCAGATATTATCAGGTGAGTCAACATATGTTTAAGAAACACCCGGAGGTCATTCACTATAGCTTCTTTCCGAGCAATGAGCTCTGCCTGATTATGAATAAGAATCCATTTGATTACCGGCCACTGGAGCAGACTTTCAAGGGGGGCTACCTGTCCACGCTCAGCCGCCTAGAGGAACGGCAGGCCAAAATGACCTCTGAACTGGCCGCATTCGGGATAATGATTAATCTCGACCGTGGCCGGGAAATTAAGGATCGGCTGTCCATGGGTTACAAAGGAAGTTTTTTCAAGCTTCTTAAGGACGCAGACAGATAGGGAAGGGGGCAGGTGGTTGGTTGTTGATAATCGTGATAACCGATGGATTGGCGCCCCTCCGGTCAGGGCATCCGAAGTTCCACTTTCTGGCCGGCCAGTTCACTGATTTGGTTGTTGGTCCCGGATTCAGCCAGGAAACAATGGATGGAGTAAGTTCCCTGAGGAAATGAATCTTCATCGGAAGGGAAGGTGATCTCTAAAAGTAGATAATCGGTTATCCGTTGCCCCGGGACCAGGATCATGTTTTTGATGGAAGAGATCAGGGTATTCCGGAGGTCATCAACATTGGCCGAGATGAGACCCTGTCCAATCACATGCGAGTAGGCCAGCCCGTTAGGCGTAATGATATAAACGAAAATGTCGACGCGACGCAGCCTGGCTCCATTGATCAGGTCTATGGTCATTCTGAGCGTGTCACCTGGGGCGAAGCGGTCGGAGTTTGTTTTTAAGGAGATGACCGGGGTATCTGGAAAAGCTGGGGAAGGCGAGAGGCCGGTAATGGCGGACAAGGCCGGAATGGTCGTGCCGGTAGTTGAGGTTGTCGCCGTTGTGTCGGTAGTCCCCGTCGTCCCGGTGGTGGTGGTTATGGCCGTGGTGACCGTGGTTGCGGTGGCCGGGGTTCCCTTGGCTGGAGGATGGGGCGCCGCCGTAGCCCCGGATGGGTTATCTGATCCGGAAGCAGTTGAATCAGGAGCGTCCGCGGTGGCAGAAGATGGTTGCCTGTGGTTTCTTTGATCATCGTCATCGTTATCGCGGGTCTGGGCAGATGGCCTAACGGCCGCTTCACCAGGCGAGGAAGACGGGGCGCCCTCCGATAGGACCGGGCCGGGCCCCATGCCGTCTATTATGACCAGGCAGACCAGGCCCAGCATCAGCCCCCAGGTGGTTTTCCGGTAGAGCTTGAGCATGAATCCTATCTTGTGGCCCAGGGGAGCCGGATGGTCAATGTTATAAGCCATATAACCCAGGACAACGGAATAGATGGTGAAAACAAGTTGGGCCGTTTTGTAATCATTGATGCAATATGCCGACCCTAACTCGAAGGTATTAATTTCACCCCGTGATATCTTAATCCCTAAGTTTTGTCAAGCGGATTGAAAGCGCCCAATGGGCAATCGAACGGAAGGCTCTATCCTGATTATCAGAAGAGCTTTGCCGCAACGCCCGCGACAATTGCCCCTTACAAATTAAATTCATGGGGTTGCCCTGGATTTTGGTTGACCCGTGCGACAGCTTGCACTATATTGATTTCGGGTTTAACATCCATTATCTCATCATTAAGAAGTATGTCCGGCCAACCGACCACTCCCGGTTGCCTCATGCCAAAGCTTTTTGTCCCAGCCTGCGAGGAGTTATGTTAGACCGAATGGCCCGGATACTGGTAGTCGATGATGCTCGGAATGTCAGGTTCACCGTAACCCTTTTTCTCCGGAAGCTTGGCTACAGCAACATCGAAGACGCACCGGAGGGAGTCACCGCCTTTCAGTTACTCAAGGCCAAGAAGTTTGACTTCATCATCTGCGACTGGAACATGCCTGTCATGAACGGCCTGGAACTCCTAAAAAAAGTCCGCGACGACGAGACACTGCGCCATATCCCGTTTTTGATGATTACGGCCGAAGCGCTCAAGGAAAATATCGTCCTGGCCATTCAAGAAGGGGTCACCCAATATATTGTAAAGCCTTTTTCGCAGAAGACCCTCCAAGAAAAGATGAAAGCCATATTTGGCTAGCAAATTCAATTAAGCAGAGGAACAGCATGGCGGATGATACGACGTGGCGGCAAGTAGGCCAGTTGGAATTACAATCGGGGTACGTGATGATCATGGATCCGGCCTTTGTCGGCCGGCAATTCACCCTCGACTCCTTTGACGACTGCCTGGACCACATTGACCCAGAGACTAAGTCATGTCAATTGACGGCTCACGGTATACCTTCCGGCCTCGGGTTGATCGGCCAATGCGGGACCGGGACATCGCGACCGGTTTACGCTCGATACCGCCAAGGCCGGATTTTAGAACTTAAGATCGTCATCGAAGAAGATGAGTGACCATAGTCCCTGGTGAGTTATCGCCGTTGAGGATTAAAATCTCGCCTTATTGAAAGCATGACCTGGAGAACACTAAAGATAAAGGCCGGGACAAAGAGTTTTCTGACTGCCAAATGGACCGATTTCTCTTGTGGAATTTCTGTTTCTTCTTCAAAATCTCTGGTCAATGCTTCTTCTTTAAATGGTAACATCCAGGCTCAGATTACCTTAGAAAGGCAACTATTATATGGAATTTAAAGATATTAAATTTCAAAAACAGGACCACCTGGCCACCATCACTCTTAACCGGCCGGATCTAAAGAACGCCTTTACCATCCCCATGCTCAAGAGTGTGGAACTGGCCCTCACGGATGCCAAAGACGACCCTGCGATCAAAGTGATTATTCTGACCGGCGCGGGTGATGTCTTCTGCGCCGGAGGCAACATCAAAGATATGGCCGGCGGCAAGCTACAGTCGTGGGAAATGAAGGATTACCTTTGGAACCACGTCCAGCGGGTGCCGCTCCTATTGGAAGACATCGACAAGCCGGTTGTGGCCATGCTTAATGGCCCGGCCTTTGGCGGCGGCATGGACCTGGCGTTAATGTGTGATCTGCGGGTGGCTTCTGAAAAAGCCAGCCTCTGTGCCACCTATGTCAGGATCGGCCTGGCTCCGGGCGATGGCGGGGCTTTTCTTCTGCCCCGATTGACCGGGCTGGCCAAGGCTATGGAGATTTTGCTCACGGGGGATGTGATTGAACCGGCCGAGGCCTTGAGTCTGGGATTGGTGAACAAGGTTACGGCCCACGCCGATCTGGAGGCGGAAACCTTGGCCCTGGCCAGAAAAATGAGCCAGTGGCCGCTACCTTCCCTACGCGCCTGCAAACGGGCGGTAATGAATGGTTTGACCTCCAGTTTCCGATCGCACATGGACTATATTTCTTCCCAGGTGGCCATGTTGTCCGCCACCGAAGATCACTTGAGCGCGGTCAATAGACTGATCAAGAGCAACAAAGACAGAAGCAACGATTAATCCACGCCGGACTGGCCGTCTCTCCGCCGGGGCGTCAAATCCGTCAAAATTTTGACTTTCCATCTGTCTGGTGTCCTTGTTGACTGTTATCCCTCGAAGGATATAATAGCCCTTCTTTTCGGCCTGTTACCCAGGGTGGCGCTTAGCTGACCCTGGGCTAGAATGTTTTTCCCCTGCGGGGAAATGGGTTTGGTCAACCGGAACGAGGTGATTTGCCCTTAGAGTCCATTGCCGGGGGCTAAGCTCACCATTGACCAGGCCGCCATCTTAATACCCCGAAGAGGTTACCCAATCTAGCCCAGCGCCTGAAGCGCCGCCCTGAGGCGGTATCTCACCCCGACGCCATCACCTTAATTCAACGGTATTGAAGTTTCCCCCTCCGGGCCACTCCCTCCCAATGTACTCCCTTGAAAACACAAAGAATTGCAAATATAGCCCGCCCTTTGCAAGCTGAATGGTGAACTATTTGCCGGGCTATTACTCCAGGTCCTCCGGGTCACTAAATCAGAGGCGTTCAAATACCGCTCCAAACTACACTGGCCTATTCTTAACTCGCTGATATCATATAAAATATAAAATGAATAAGGGATAGGCTGACCGAAATCCGGATAACTGGCACAAGAGCTGCATAATAAAGTCATCGGTAACTTGGTCGGAAGGATGCCTTTCCCATTCCGTCAAGGGAAGGGATCAAACTTCATCCCATGACCGCCCCAACCCCAAGCCCGGTTTCTAATTAACTCCGGACATAAGCTAAAGGATGAGCGCCTATGATTTCAAAAGAATCCAATGACGCCACAATTAGTCAGGCTGAAGAACTCAGTCGCGTTCTTCAAGAGATAGGCCACGATTTGAAAGATATTCCCTGGGGATTAACCGCCTCGCCGGGGACAATTTCAGATGGGGAAGAAATTGCCCAGAAGATCTGGCCCAAACCGCCGATGAATCCGGAGGACGAAATTGATTTCCATTCACTTGAGGCCAAACGCCAGGAACTGCTGACCACCAGGCAAGACGCCCTGGTCGCATCATTGGGCCAACGTAAAGAGCGTCGCCAGTTGGACGTAGAACTAAATAAAATCCAAGTGTTGTTGGAAAAATCCGAACAATTACGACCCAGGATACTCGATAAGCTAGAGGCGCTGAAACAGCAGATCCGGCAAACTGGTCCCGGCGGGGTGCAGCGGCAACAACATTATAAGGCCTTAATTGGAGAACTGGCCCAAAAAAAAGATGAACTCAACCGTCGTCTTAAGGGATACACCAAAGTTCACCATGGCGCCCACAAAGAATATTTCGACGATCAGCACCGCCCCGTCAGCGCGGAGATGGTCCGCCGTATCCAGGAAGAGGAACATCAGGTAGATCAGAAGATAAATTCTCTGAAAAGCCGGATGGCTCAGGAAGCCTGGAATCTGGTCCAGGCCAAATCTATTCACCAAAAAACCAAAGAAAAGCTCCAGGTGTTGGATCAACGGACCGAGAGCTGGCTGGTGGCCAGGGATCAGAAATCGCAATCCCGCGAAGCCGTGAACCAGGCCTATCTCACCGGAAGACAAGGCTGGGCTCAATGGCGGCGTGTTTTAAACCGGATGACCGAACTGGATAAGGCCCATCGCAGTTTCTTGAGTGCCCTGGCGACCCGTTTGTCTCTCCCTCCTCTGCCGGCCTCCGCCTACCAGAACTGGGAGAATGAGCTGCAGCAAACAGACCTGGACCTGACCGGGATCCATGATCTCTGGGCCCGCATCGGGGCCAATCACCAAAATGTGACTGATGAGACAGCCAGGTGTTTGACCGTAGTCAAGACCATCAAAGAAAATATAGATACGCTGGCCAATGAATTGGATGGATTGAGGCAGAAGGCCCTGACCTTGAGTTCGGAAGACAGCGAAGCCCGGGCGAAGACTCGAGATGATGTTTTTCGGTTGGTCAAGAAGGCCGAACAGCTTTTGGATACAGGGCGGAAAGCCGCGGCTGGACTAAATCGGGCGGCGACCGAGTTGGACGAGCTGGATCTATCCCGGCGTCAGACCGAAAAGCAACAGACGACCGCGCTAGCTCAGGGCCGGAGACGGTCATGGATGGTGTTACTGGACCTTAAGAAACGACGGCAGGTAGTTGGCTCCCTGATGGCGCAACTGGCTACGGGCAGAAAGCAGATTGAAGCCCTGGACCAGTTTTGCCCCAAGGAAGTGTCCTCAGAACCCACCTGCCGGAAAATTTTTTCCAATGCTTATTTGGCATACGACAATTGCAGTACATCTCTGAAACAAGAGCTAACCAGCCTCAATGACTTGCTGCGGCGAATCCGGACCAACCTGGCCGGGCAAAGCGCCGGTCTCCCAGATGACCGGATGAAGAAATGGCCCTTGGCAGCCAAGGCCCTCCACCGGGAGGCCAAGATAATAAATTATGTCCGGGAAGTTACCTACCAGTCAAGAGGTCTCTATGCTTTTTTGTCACCCATCAATTGGCGCATGGCCAAACAGCAATCCGACCTGGACGCTCGTCGCAAGTTAGCAGAATTACAAGGTGATCTGAAGTTGACGGAAGCTCAGGCGGAAGAGCATATCTCCGATTTAATAAATGAAATTGAAACATTGCGGCAAGAGACGGTCAGCCAAACCCATTTGGAACAGATGCTGACGAATAAAGAAGGCGAACTCGGTCGACTAAATGAAAAACTGCATTTCCTGTACATGATGATGGCTTCCCAATCGGCATCAGGGGCCCAGGCCAGTGCCTCATTCAGCCACTTTGGTCCGACACCTCCCTTGGTTCCAGGCATGTGGCGGAAATTTAGGGCCGGTTCTTGGCCAAATATGCTGGGGCCTTCTCAGTCGGTCACAAAAACTATTACTCACGCGGCCGGGTTGGGTATTTTGGCAACCGGGATCATGATGTCGCAACCTCAAAGCACATTTTGGGAAGGATACGACTCGGACCTGACTAGAGGAACCTCCCCCCAGGCGGCCGTCTCGTTAAGCCCTGAGATAGCGGCTGCCCGACCCCATCCAGCAGGATCTAGTCAATGGGGATTTGAACATGGGCCAGGCGCGGGTCCTCCTGGGCC
>JADFXK010000133.1 GCA_015233625.1 Deltaproteobacteria bacterium
GGCCTTGTAAGGACAGATCGTCCAGCACACTCCGCAACCGACACACCGGGTTGGTTCGACCACCGCGATGGCCCCGGACAGGGTCATACTCTGGCGGGACAGGACGGTCACGGCCCGCGACACCGCGGCCTGGGCCTGGGCGATGGCTTCTTCAATGGGCTTGGGATAATGGGCCAGGCCGGCCATAAACACCCCGTCAGTGGCAAAATCGACCGGACGGAGCTTCTGGTGCGCTTCTAAGAACCAGCGGTCATGGTCAATCGGGATCTTGAACATCTGGGACAGGTCAGTGTGGTCGTGACCGACAATGGCCGTAGCCAGTCCAATTAAATCGGCCTCGATGGTCAGATCGAAGCCCAAGACATGATCTCTGACGGTCACTTTGATGGCGTCGCCCTCGACCTCGACTCGAGGCTTTTGATCGACGTCGTAACGGACAAAGATCACCCCTTGCTCGCGGGCCTTTTTGTATAGCAATTCCCGTTCGCCGAAGGTGCGCATGTCACGATAAACGATAACCACCTGGCTGCTGGGATTGTGTTTCTTAATGTGCAAGGCCGTTTCCACGGAATGGGTGCAGCATACCTTGGAGCAGTACGGCCGGTCAGGCTCGCGGGAACCTACGCACTGGATGAACACGGCGGAATTAACCCCGGCTGGATCCAGGGTGCTGTTCATTAATGCCCGATCGATCTCCAAATGGGTCATAATCCGGGGATGCCGACCATAGCCGTATTCCTGGGGGTGGTACTCCGCGGCGCCGGTGGCAATAAGGCTGATTCCGTGTTTGACCAGCTCTTCAGGTTGATCGGCCGTCAGTAACGTCGTCTCGAAATTGCCAACGAACCCACCAACTTGGCTGATCGTAGTATTTAGATGGACCTTAACTAAAGGTTCATTTTCCACTTTCCGGATCAACTCCGTTAAATACGGCTGCACTTCTTCGCCCTGGGCGGTAATCCGCAGGCTTAAGGCGTTTCCGCCCAGTCTATGGTCTCTTTCCACCAGGTGGGTCAGGAAGCCTTGCCGGGCCAATTCCAGGGCCGCGGTCATTCCGGCGATGCCGCCGCCGATAACCAACGCGGACGGAGTAATCGACAGCTTTACTTCGTTTAAGGGCTGCAACAGGGCGGCCTTAGCCACGGCCATCCTGATCAGATCCTTGGCCTTTTGGGTCGCCTGGACCGGCTGTCCGGCATGGACCCAGGAATCATGATTGCGGATATTGGCCATTTCGAAGAGGTATTTGTTCAGACCGGCCGCGACCAGGGTCTCCCGGAAGAGCGGTTCATGGGTCTTGGGAGAGCAGGCCGCGACCACCAGCCTGGTTAATTTCTGCTCTTTGATCACCTCGGCCATCTTGTCTTGGGTGTCTTGGGAACAGGTGAAGAGATTATTCTCAGCGTAAACCACATTGGGCAAGGTTTTGGCATATTCCACCACTTGTTGGACATCGACCACGCCGGCAATGTTAATCCCGCAGGAGCAGACGAATACACCGACCCGCGGCGCCTGGCCTCGGATATCCACGGCGGGGGGAGTGATAATTTCCTGGACCAACGAGCCCCGAGCCGCCACCAGGCCGCCACTGGCCGCACAGGCTGCGGCTGAGGCCTCCATTACGGATAAGGGGATATCTTTGGGACCGGCCAATGCTCCACAGACGTACACACCCGGACGGCTGGTGGCCACCGGACTAAAGGAACCGGACTTAATGAACCGACTGTCTCTGAGTTCTACGTTCAGCTTGCCACAAAGCTCCACTGTCTCGGCTGCCACTTCCAGACCTTGACTAAGGACCACCATATCAAATTGTTCCTGGACGCTCTGCCCGTCTTCGGTGGCAAAGGATATCTCCAGGGATTTATCCGGCAATTCATAGATGGAATGGACCCGGCTGCGAATGAACCGGACGCCGCTTTGTTTGGCGTTTTCATAGGTGCGTTCGAAGTCTTTGCCATAGGTGCGCATGTCCATGAAAAAAATCGCCGCGTCCAAGTCTTGGTGGGAATGTTCCTTGGCGATGACGGCTTCCTTGATAGCGTACATGCAGCACACTGCGGAGCAATAGGGATGATCGCATTTATTGACTTCCCGGCTGCCCACGCATTGAAGCCAGGCGATTTTGGCGGGCTCCCGGCTGTCGCTGGGCCGGACCAGGTGGCCCATCCAGGGACCGCTGGCGCTTAATATCCGCTCGAATTCCAGGGCGGTAACCACATTGGTGAAGCGGCTGTAGGCATACTGCTCGTACACTGAAGGGTCAAAAGGCTTGAACCCGGCCGCGATGATGACCGAACCAACCTTGATTTGGCGCGTTACATCTTGCTGTCCAAAATTGACGGCGCCGGTGGGACAGAACTTCACGCAAGCCTGACATTTCCCCTTTTGGAAATAGATGCAGGTGCTTGAGTCCACACAGTATTTGAGCGGCACGGCCTGTGGATATTTCACGTAAGCCGCTTTGCGATTATTTAAGCCGCAATTGTATTCATCCGGAACCTTCTTCGGGCACTTTTCGGCACAGGCTCCGCAGGCGATGCACTTGTCCATGTCGACATACCGGGCCCTTTGACGCAAGGTGGCTTCAAATCTACCCGGCTCGCCCGTCAGTTCAAGCAAATCGGCCATGGTGATAATTTCGATATTCGGATGGCGGCCACATTCCACCAACTTCGGCGAAAGGATACACATGGAACAATCATTGGTGGGGAAGGTTTTATCCAGTTGGGACATAACGCCGCCGATGGCCCCACTTTTTTCCACCAAGTAGACAAAATACCCCGTGTCGGCCAGGTCCAAAGAGGCCTGGATACCGGCCACCCCGCCACCGATGACTAACACTGATCCCACCAGTTGAGACAATGGGTTATGGTTACTCATATCTTCTCCCCGTCAAATCCGCCACGCCGTTGTCCGGTCCCATTTTCAAGGGCGGGTTTGACCTTGATTGAGCCTTTGAGCTAAGCCGCCAACTTCCGATAGATTGGCCCGAGGCCTCTTATCCGCTCGGTGAAATCTCGGCAAGTCTGGGCGAACTGCGGCCCCATGGCCGACGAGTTGTAATACATTTCCACTCTTTCGGGTTCCATGCCGATCTCGCTGAGAATTTTTTTGGTATAAGCCATCCGCTTGGTGGCTTTGTAGTTGCCGTTGACATAGTGACAATCACCGAGCAAGCATCCGGAAATAAATACCCCATCAACGCCGGTTTCCAAGGCTCGCAGGAGATGCAGGATATCGACTCGTCCCGTACACGGTACCAGCATGATTTTGACATTAGGTGGGTAATTCAAACGCATGGCGCCGGCCAGGTCTGCGGCGGCATAGGAACACCACTGGCAACAAATGGCCAAAATGGCCGGCTCGAAAGAATCTTCCATTAATTCCTCCCGTGTTCATCGTTTAAGTTAGCAAAAAATTATGGCGCGGGTAGGCAAAGCCGAATTTCTTCAGAATTTCTGTCCGAAGGTGGTCGCTTCGTTTCCTGGCCCTGAATCTAACTGAGGGATATCAACCGGCGAATCTTTGTCAACTAACAGGAAGGAAATGAAGAAAATCTTCGGCTTGACCCTATCCACCCCACCCGGGTAGAGCTCAGAAATCTGCTTCAAGTAAAGCCGAACAATATGCGCATGAGGAAAAGCCTGACTATAGAAGGGATTGATTAAACAGTGTGTGACTCATTATATTAAAAAAATCGATTTGTCAAATTGATTATTTCAATACTAAATGGCCA
This sequence comes from Deltaproteobacteria bacterium, assembly GCA_015233625.1. Classification (GTDB taxonomy): domain Bacteria; phylum Desulfobacterota; class JADFXK01; order JADFXK01; family JADFXK01; genus JADFXK01. Next base: position 3,740 of record JADFXK010000133.1, read on the forward strand.
AAAGATTTGGGCGACACCAATAATTGCCCTTAAGCATATAGAACTCAAGCGTCATCCGCTGGAATTACTCGAACTGTCCTTTTTCGCTTGACACTCTTTCTGCATTTGACAATAATAATAAGTTTGATGCTCTCAGGCCATCAGCCGACCAGTTCGCCGGTTAGCTTGATGAGGCCTTTTCCCAAAAGCCCAGAAAGGCGCCGCTATGCTCAAAGCAAAAGACATTATGACCACCGAACCAATAACGGTATCTCCCGACACCGATCTTGTCCAGGCCGCCGGAATTTTACTGAATAAAAAGATAAATGGGTTACCTGTGGTAGAAGAAACTGGCCGGTTGGTCGGGATAATCTGCCAAAGCGACCTAATCTCTCAACAAAAAAAGATTTCCATCCCTTCCATCTTCACCCTGCTCGACGGGCTTTTCCCCCTTAGCTCCATGAAAAACGTGGAAAAAGAAATCCAAAAAATTTCAGCCACCACCGTTAAACAAGTGATGACGCCCAAGCCGGTGACGGTGGACCCGGAAACCAGTCTCGAAGATGTGGCCACCTTAATGGTTGACCGGAATTTCCATACCCTCCCGGTCGTGGATCAGGGCAAACTGGTCGGAGTCATTGGTAAAGAAGATATTCTCCGAACCCTCATGCCGAACACCTGATCGTACGAAGTAATGTCCGGATTTTATCCTCCATGGGGCCCATAACCCCCAAATATATCGATCTACAAAGAGAACCAATACCTGCCAGGCTTGATCAAGCCAAAGAAGTACTGAAAATAGAAGCCGAGGGAATCCTGGGATTGATTGACCGGTTAGGCCCGGAGTTTGAGGCCGCCGTGGATCTGATCCTGGCCTCCAAGGGCCGGGTCATCGTCACCGGGATCGGGAAATCAGGCCTGGTCGGAAGAAAGATCTCCGCCACCCTGAACAGCACGGGAACGCCGTCTCTGTTCCTGCATCCGACCGAGGCCATCCATGGTGATTTAGGCATGGTCATGAAACGCGATGTCATCCTGGCTCTTTCCAACAGTGGCGAAACAGAGGAACTCAACCAGATTATCCCTGATCTGAAAGGCATGGGCGTGAGCGTGATTGCCATGACCGGCCGGTCCAATTCCACTTTAGCCCGGAACAGCCATGTCGTGCTTAACGTCGGGGTAGACCGCGAGGCTTGTCCCCTGGGACTGGCGCCCACTGCCAGCACCACGGCCACCCTGGCCATGGGCGACGCCCTGTCCGTGGTCCTCCTAACCAAACGGGGCTTTCAAGAACGGGATTTCTACCGCTTTCACCCCGGCGGAAACCTGAGCGAACGCCTTTCCCTTCGGGTCGCCGAGGTGATGCTAACAGGAGACGACGTCCCAGTGGTCACACCGGACATGCCCATGATTGCGGCCATCGCCAAAATAGACCGGATGGACTTGGGCGTGACCTTGGTGGCGGACAATGCCGGTGTCCTCAAGGGCATTATCACCGATGGGGATTTGCGTCGGGCTTTCCTTAAAGGGTCATTGACCGACCGACGCGTCGAGGACGTCATGATTAAGCAACCCAAGGCCGTCGGACCAGATCAGTTAGCCTCAGAAGTGTTGGAAATAATGGAAGAAAATTTGATTACCTGTCTGCCCATCGTCGATAGTCGGGGCGGTATTTTGGGTATTGTCCATCTCCACGATTTATTAGGCCGGGGTAAGTTCAAATTCACCGTCAAGTAGGGTCATCATATTTGACAAGAGAGGATGCAGGTGGAAGACAAGGCGGCCATTCCAGCAGAAGTTAGGCTTAAGATCCTGGTGGTTGAAGATGATCCGGCCACGCAGCGGGTTATCACCAGATTCTTACAAAATATGCAATGTGAAGTAGACATGGCCGATGACGGTGTGGAGGCCATTAACAAAATACTTGACAAGAGGTTTGATCTTATCCTCATGGACATTCGGCTGCCTAATCTGGACGGCTTTGAACTGATCAGCCACATTAGGGCCGAGGAAGCAGAGACGAAGAAGCACATCCCCATCGTCGCCATGACCGCCTCCAGCCTGCCGGGGGACTATGAGAAAGCGATGGCCGTCGGAGCCGATGCTTATCTTCAAAAACCTCTTACTCCGGAACAGTTGGTTAAGGTCGTGAAACAAGTGACCGGGAGTTGAAATCCGATGGTGCCCGGGATAGTCCTGTGACCGCCCCGTGCACCGAAAACAGCCAGCCCACCGTGGCCTCACCCCTCCTGACTCCGCTTCCGCCATTTTAAAAATTACCTCAAACACCTCACCCATCCTATATCCACTTCAAGCTGATAATGGTTGACATATGCGCCTGTCTTCACGTATCTTCGCCTAGTCAAGTCGACTCACAACACACCAGTAATTCTAATTGTAGATATATTGTAGCCATAAAGTGGCTACTAGTTTGGACTTATATATAGCCTGGCGGCAGGTATAACATGCCGAAAAAGATTTAAAATTAGAATTGCTGACAACACACGATCATCTCACTTTTGGGTTTTTGTCCGTCCCGGCATAAGAGGCGAACTGGGGGGGAGCTGGTCTGTCGGGCGCAGTAAGACAATAATTTTGTTCTTGGTACTCTCCTAGTTCCCATGACCATACTCGAGATCCTAGCCCACAATCAGACCTCCCGCGCCCTGTAAAATCGGATCATCGAGAACTCGTTCGGGAGGCTTCTACACTGGGCTGGAGAATGAATGTTTCTTCAACGGGATTGTCCAAAGAGTTGCACCGGAATGTGAAGCACAAGACCTTGAACATCGAGTGTGTACGCAATAGTGGAGCACGTATGAGTAGAACGGCAAAAGTTAAGGACTTCTTCAAGAATCTTCCGATCCGCTACAAGCTTCTGGTGGTGTACTCCAGCGTCTTCACTGCGGCCATCATGCTGTGCAGCCTGACTATTTATACCTATGGGCGGAAGTCATTTGAAACCCGCATCGAATCCGAACTGAAAAATTCCACGGCCACCCTGATCAATATGGTCAGGGCCTCCGCGGGAGCCTCCATCAAGAACTATCTGCGGGCAGTGGCGGAAAAAAATCAGGAGATCGTGAAACGGTATCACAACCAGTACCTCCTGGGGGATCTGACGGAAGCTGATGCGAAACGAATGGCGACGGAGGTTTTGCTCAGCCAGACCATCGGACGTACCGGCTACCTTTACTGTCTCGACAGCCGGGGCGTGCTCCAGGTGCATCCCACGATTGCCGGAAAAAATTTTTCCTCCGGCTTTGAGTTCCTCCGGGAGCAAATGAAGCGCAAGGACGGCTATCTCGAGTACAAATGGCGGAACCCCGGGGAATCCCTAGAACGCCCCAAGGCTCTCTATATGAGATACTTTGCCCCTTGGGATTGGATCATCTCCGCCTCATCCTACAAGGATGAATTCACATCCCTGGTCAACATGGACGACTTCCGTGAGAGCATTGTCTCTCAAAGGTTTGGAGAGACGGGTTATTGCTTTGTTGTAGACAGCAGAGGCAACATGATCGCACATCCCAAACTTACCGGCAACCAATACGATTTAAAAGATGCGGACGCACGGATGTTCGTCAGGGATATCTGCGAGCGCAAGAGCGGAGAGATCGTCTATCGATGGCCAGATGCGGACGCACGGGCGCCCCGTAAAAAGCTGGTTGTATTCGACTATATCCCCGATTTTGACTGGATTGTCGCGTCATCTTGTGATTTGGAGGAGATCTATGCCCCTCTTCATATCTTGCAAACCATCATTGTCGTCACAGCTCTGGCTACCTTGATGCTGGTGATGTTTCTGACGTTCTGGATGAGCACCTCCCTTACCCGTCCCCTGCGGAAATTGATGGATTGCTTTGTCGATGGTGCCGGCGGATACCTGGCCGCGCGTATGGAACTGAACTCGCGGGACGAGATAGGACAGCTTGCTCACTATTTCAATGAGTTCATGGTACGGTTGGAGTCATCCCACAACTCGGTTCAGGCCGAAATTGCCCAGCGCAAGAGGACCGAGGTGGAATTGAAGCATTACCAGGAAAATCTCGAAGACCTGGTGGAGCAGCGCACGGCGGAGCTCAAGGAAAACTATGCCAAGCTGGAAGAGGCCAACAGCCGGATCATGGAGAGCATCGGGTATGCCCGCACCATCCAGCGGGCCATCCTCCCCAAAAGAGACGAGGTCCTGCGCCATGTCGAAGAATCTTTCGTCATCTGGAGGCCCAAGGATGTGATCGGAGGAGACATATTATGGGTTAAGGCAGGCAAGGATGAGCTTCTTCTCGCCGTAATCGACTGCACGGGTCATGGAGTACCGGGAGCCGTCATGACCATGATTGCCAAAGCGACTCTGGACAGGGTGGTGCACGAGGTGGGATACGGAGATCCCGGACTCATTCTTCGAGAACTCAATTTGCACATTCAAAGGTCTCTCCATCAGCAGAAACATGAGGCTCGATCCAACGACGGGATGGACATCGGCATATGCCATGTAAACACTGAAAGAGGCCTTCTCACCTATTCCGGAGCCAGAATATCTCTTTTCTACGGCTCGGGGGGAGAGATCCATGAGATCAAAGGGGATCGACAGAGCATCGGGTACAAATCTTCCGATGTGAATTACGCCTACGCCAACCACAGCATTCCCATCGATCCATCCATGACTTTCTACATGACTACGGATGGCCTCACCGATCAGGTTGGAAGCGAGAAGAAGTTCCCTTTCGGCAAGCGGCAGCTCATCAACTTTTTGGCTAAGCACCATCAGGAGCCGCTCGATTTGCAGGAGTCGCTCCTGTTGGAAGTATTTGAGGGTTACAAAGGCAACGAAGTGCAGCGGGACGATATCATGGCGGTGGGTTTGCGTTTGCGATAAAAACAAAAGGAACATGAAGGAGAAAAAATGGATGGTGATTTGTTCACTCTCTACAGAGAACTCAAGAGGGACGGCATTATTTTTTGCTTCAGCGGCGCCATAAGTCAGGGTATTGTCGAAGGGATCGGTGAGACGCTCAAGCAGAAAATGGCACTGGAAGAAACACGCGTAAGCACTATGCAAAAGGTATTCGGTATTTTCGTCGAGCAGATGCAAAACATCAGCAACTATTCGGCGGAGAAGATCGAGTCTCAGAAGAACGAGTCAGGAACGGAATTGCGTTTTGGCATTCTTACCGTTGGCCGGGATAAGGAGATGTTCTGCATAAGATGTGGCAACTATATTATCAAGGAAGACGCCGGTGGGCTTTCAGAGAAGTTGTATAAGCTGCGAAATATGAGCAAGGAAGAGCTTAATATCTACTTCCGGGAGCGGCGCAAAGCAGCGCCGGAGCCGGGAAGCAAAGGCGCCGGCCTCGGTTTCATCGAAATGGCGCGAAAATCTACAAGGCCCATCGAATTCAGTATTGTCGAGGTGGATGACGTTCGATCATTCTTCTCCATTAAGGTGATGCTTGGGGAGGATTAGGCATGGAAAAGCTCATGATAGAAGCAACCAAATCAAGCCCATCCATATGCTTTGATCCCAAGGCGAACTTCCTTGAAATCAAGGGTGAGTCTTACCCGGAAAACTCCGCCACGTTTTACAAACCCTTGTTTGCCATGCTCGATTTGTATCTGAGTTCTGCGCCTTTAAGGGATGAAACCTTCGAGGTCAATCTCGAAATCGTCTATTTCAATAGCATCAGCTCGAAGATCCTAATGAATTTTTTCGAGGCGCTCGACGGCGCCGCGGAAAATGGGAAGAAGATTGTGGTTAACTGGCGCTACCATGAGGAAAACGATACCGCTCTCGAGTGCGGTGAGGAATTCATGGAGGGTATAAGCGCTGTCGCATTCAATCTGGTGATGATCGATATGGTGAAATGAGGTTATGAGTAAAGACACCATCTTTTCAGGAGAGGAGAAGATCATTCGGGAGGCGGAGGCGCTGTTTGAATCTGGTGTTTTTCAAAATTCTTCGATTGCATCCCACTTTGGGAAACTCCTCAATAACTATAA